>JALQUU010000061.1 GCA_023260655.1 Paracoccaceae bacterium
AAGGCTCTCAAACCCATGTGCCTCGGCAATCATATTGAGCGTGAGCCAGATGCCGAAAAGCCCGATGGCAATGGCCGCAGGCGCCGAGAGGAAAGGCAGAATGATCGCCAGAACCGTCACGATCACCTGCGCCACAACACGCATCGCTTGAAGCCAGACGAGCATGACGAGCACATCGGCGAACCGCCCCTGCCCGCCCAGCGACCGCCCCGTGAAGCCGATAAGCCCCCCGTAGGCGATGATACCTGCGAACATCACCGTGGCATAGGTGAAGGGCGAGCCGAGAAACCCCGGCGCATCCGAGCCGAAAAGCGCCAGCGACAGCGAGAACACGATGGTGTTGAGCACCGTCACCAACCCCGCAGCGCGCAGGAGGTCGGGCAGTTGAACATCCATCCGCAAGAGCCGCGCAGCCGCGCCACGCGGATCGTTCAGCGTCTGGCGGAAGAGATCGGTGAGGAACTCGCGGTTCATGCCTCTGGCCTCCACGCCGGATTGGCGACGCCTTTCACATAGAAACAGAGCGCCGCGCCTACCCAAACCAGCGAGGTGAGCGAAAGCGCAGGCCCTTCGCCCACGAACCCCGCTGTCAGCCCCACCAGAAGTGCTGCAGGCGAGGCCGCCAGAAGCGCCCAGAAGAGTGAGAGCCGCAAACGCCGCCCGAACCGCTTCTTGCCTAAGAGGCCTGCGATGCCGCCAAGGATCAGCGTGATCACCCAAAGCCCCAACGGCAGCACCAGCACGAAGAAAAGCGCCGCCCAGAAAAGCCGCGCCTCCAGAGGCACGGACGGCTCGAGATACGCCGCGCGCGATTGTGCAGGGGCCATCGCCACGAAGTGCAAGAGCCCCCCGAGAAGCGCGTGGATCAGGATCACGTCATCCCCCTGCCCGCTCCGGATCATCCGGCCGAACACGGCCGACGGCCCGCGCCACGTCGCGGCGATATCCTGCGTAACCGCCATCAGCACCGCCGCACGAGCCAGCCGCGCAGGCGTTCGGCGATTTCTTCGCGGAGGCTCTCGTCCTCCACCTCGTCGAGCGCTTCCGCCATGAACGACATCACCAGAAGATCCACCGCATCCTTCTTCGGCACCCCGCGCGAGCGGAGGTAGTAAAGCGCGGTTTCGTCAATCGCGCCCGACGTCGAGCCATGCGAGCAGGCCACGTCATCGGCGTAGATTTCCAGCTCCGGCTTGGCGAGGAACTGGCTGTCGTCATCGAGAAGGAGCGACTGCGAGATCTGGTAACCGTCGGTTTTCTGCGCACCGGGTTGCACAAGGATCTTGCCTTGGAACACGCCCGTCGCGCCGTTCCGCAGCACCTTCTTGAACACCTGACGGCTTTCACCGTTCAGCGCGCCATGGGTGACGAACACGGTATCGTCGTGGTGGAAATCCCCGTCGCCCATGCAGGCACCGGCCACATGCGCCACTGCATCATCGCCCACCATATCGATCACGCATTCATTGCGCGTGAGGCGGCCATTGACCGTCAGCGTGAAGCTCTTGAACGTCGCCTCAGCGGCCACGCGAGCGAAGATATGCGTGACAGCACGGCGCTCATGGTCGCGGCCTTGGGCGCGGATGTGGTGGAAGCGCGCGCCTTCCGCGACATCCACTTCCATCACCTTGTTGAACCGCGCCGCTGCCGGCCCGTTTTCCAACACCGTCAGCTCAGCGCCCGCATCGAGCTTCACCACGTGATGCAGCACTGCATCCGAGGTTTCGCTTTCATGGCGATAGATGAGCGAGACAGGGCGATGCGCCTTGCCCGTGGCATGGATCAGCACGCCATCGGTGGCCATCGCGGTATTCAGCGCCGCGAAGGGGCGCAACACGGGCTTCTGGCCCGCCGCTTCCAGTGCGCCGTAAAGCGATTGCGCCCAGTGGATATCGGCCCCTTGCGCCACGGCAAGGCGTTCGATCTTGATGCCCGCCACGTCCAGAGGATCGCTTTCCGCTTCCGAGAATACGCCATCCACGAAGACGATCTTCAAACGGTCCACCGCATCGAAAAGCGGCGACTCCTCGTTCTTGAAGATCGCGGACTTTTCCGCCGCAGGGGCGTTCAGGCTGTCGGGGCGGGTGTAACGCCAGTATTCGTCGCGCCGCCCGGGAAGGCCCATCGCGGTCAGCCGTGCGAGCGCATCTGCCCGCGCTGTTGCCGTCCAGCCTTTGGTCGGAGCCGCTGAAAGTGCCGCCAAACGCGGACCCAGCGTATCTGCCTTTGCCTGAGGGGCTGCCATTACTGCACCTCCGCCAGAATATCGGCGTAACCGTTGTTCTCGACTTCCAGCGCCAGTTCCGGCCCGCCCGTCTTGATGATGCGGCCATTGGCCATGATATGCACCACGTCCGGTTTGATGTGGTCAAGAAGGCGCTGGTAGTGGGTGATCACGAGGAAGCCACGGCCCTCGGACCGCAGCGCGTTCACGCCATCCGCCACGAGTTTCATCGCGTCCACGTCGAGGCCCGAGTCGGTCTCGTCGAGGATGCACATCTTCGGCTCCAGCATCGCCATTTGAAGGATCTCGTTGCGCTTCTTCTCACCGCCCGAGAATCCCACGTTCACGGGGCGCTTCAACATTTCCGCGTCGATTTTCAGGGTTTTCGCCTTTTCGCGCACCACCTTTAGGAATTCCGCGGCCGAAAGCTCCTCCTCACCGCGCGCCTTACGCTGTGCGTTCACGGCTGTGCGCAGGAAGGTCATGTTGCCCACACCCGGGATTTCCACCGGATACTGGAACGCAAGGAACAGCCCCGCCGCCGCGCGCTCTTCGGGTTCCATCTCCAGAAGGTCCTCGCCCTCAAGCGTGGCCGAACCATCCGTCACCGTATAGCCATCGCGGCCCGAAAGCACATAGGAGAGCGTCGACTTACCCGAACCATTCGGCCCCATGATCGCATGCACCTTCCCCGCTTCCACGGTGAGGTCCACCCCTTTGAGGATCTGCTTGTCGCCTTCTTCCAGTTCGACGTGCAAGTTCTTGATCTCGAGCATCTTTAGTCCTTTCTGTTCTCGTTTCGGGGCAGGCTCAGGGGCGCTGCATCAATTGGATAATCTTGAGAAGCCGCTCTGCCGGAATGGGCTGCGGGGTGACGTGGAAATAGGCCATCCAGCCCATGATCTCCGGCGTGCCGAGAAACTGCTCGACTACATGGTAATGTTCGCGCCGGGTGTAATCGTCGAAGTAGAGATCGAGCGGGCGCGTCGCGCGGAAGGCCGCAGCCAAGGCACAGCCCTGACGGAACCGCCCGTCCACCAGCACCACATCGGGGTGCCGGAACCCTTTCAGATCCCAGACCTCCAACGGATAGCGGGCAAAGTGCGCCCATTCGGAATGGTCCACCGGATGGCCCCATTCCTTCGTCGGCCCGATATCGGACCAGACCACATCCACTTCGGTTCCTTCCGCAGGTGGGTTCGCCGCCAGCCAGCCGCGCATCATCTGCGCCCAGGCCTGATCGCTTTCCACCGACCAGACGGCCTTTCCGGGCATCTCCGAGGCCATCACCGTGGAGCCACCCGAGCCATATTCCAGAATAACCTCCGCACGCTCGTAAGCCTCGCGCAGGAGCGCGGCTTCTTCGGGCGGCAGGGTCAGTTCGGGGCGGGAAATCTCGCTCATGCGGCCTCCCGGATCATATCGGCATAGGCCTCGACCTTGGGTTTCCGCACCTGCCCGCGCCGCATCAGGATCGTCAGGCAGCGCAGCGCCAGATCGGGCGAGTTGAAGCACCCCTCGGCCAGAAGCGCCAGATGCACCAGCGCCTCGTCAGCAATCGTTTCGGGCGCGCTGAGGTCACGGATGAAAATCGCGTCGCCATCAACCAACTGGCTGCCTGCGCGTTTCTTGTCCTCAGGCGTATCAAACGGCGAGGCCAGAGGCACGGTTTTCGTGAAGACGAAGCGATGCAGGATAAAGCCCTGCGCACGCAACTCAGCCATCTGCGCA
This sequence comes from Paracoccaceae bacterium, assembly GCA_023260655.1. Classification (GTDB taxonomy): domain Bacteria; phylum Pseudomonadota; class Alphaproteobacteria; order Rhodobacterales; family Rhodobacteraceae; genus UBA9554. The sequence goes on from JALQUU010000061.1 coordinate 3,956, forward strand.
TCCATCAGGGGCTGGCCCTCGTAGAGCGGAATGAAGGCCACTTCGGTCATCACCGCCACGGCACTCGCAAGTTTCGCGCGTCCGTTCTGGAACACCGCCAACTCGCCACCCTGAATGTCGATCTTGAGGAAATCCATCTGGGTGATGTCGCCCAGATCGTCGAGGCGCTTGGTCTCGAGCGCCATACGCTCCACCACTGCTGCCGTGTGCTTCCAGCGCCCGAGATAGGCCAGCGTCGCCGCACGCGGCTCGAAAAGGCTCGTGAACCCGCTCTGCTTCGTCAGCTTCAACTCATGCTGGCCGCCATCGCCCACCGCATAAGGCAAATGCCACTCGAAGGTGCTTTCGCGCGGTTTCAAGGCCGCAAAAGCCTCCGGATTGGGCTCGAACCCCATCACACGCGCCAGTTCCGCATCCACCAACGGCTGGTAATCGGGCCGCGACAGCGGATTGGCCCCGATATCGACGATCTCCGTCAGCCGCTCCGGTGAAAGGAGCGCTGCCAAAGCCGCCAGCCGTTTGCGCGCGGGTTGCTTCATCCGAGAACCACCGCCATTTTTGAGGCCCGGACCATGGACTGCTCCATGCCCGTTCCGCGCCCCGCAACCGATGCGAACGTCACACTCATTTGGCGCGCTCCTTCGGCTGGATCAGATGGTTCTGGTTCTTCTTGCCATGCCGATCGGTGCGCGCGGTCACATAGCCCGCGGCCTCGCACCAAGCCGCAAAAGCCCCTGCGTTCTCGTCATCCACTTCGATGAGGATCAAGGGCCGCGCCCGTTCGATGGTGTCCGAGAGCCCGCCAAGAACCCCCATCTCCATGCCTTCCACGTCGATCTTGATCAGATCCGGCGTAAGGTCCTCGAAGAGGTCGTCGCCACGGCGCACCTCCAACTCCCCCTGCCCCGGCTTCATCTTCGTGGCCCCGAGGTTGCGATCATGCCGCTTCATCCCGAAGCCGCCCGCGTTCCGGTCCGACAGGCCCACCCCGAGGTAGCCCATATCGATCACGTCACTCAGCCCGTTCACCACGATATTGCCCACCAAAGGCGCCAAAGCCAAAGGATTGGGCTCCATCACCACAACTTTCGCCGCCTTCATCCGCGTCGCGAAGAAAAGCGCGTGATTGTCGATATTCGCACCGATATCGAGCACGACCGCCCCTTCCGGCACCTCGGCCTTCAAGGCTTCCAACTCTTCCGCCTCGAAAAACTCTCCACGCCGCAAAGCGTTCTGGATCGGGTCGCGCTGCATGTTGAGGCAGAAAGTCAGCCCGCCCCAATGTATCAATTCGAAGGGCGGAAAGGCAATGCCCTCACCAGCCGCCAAAGCCGCCAGCGCCGCCCGCACGTCGAAATACTCCGCGCCGGTCAGTTCCGGCAAGGGCATCACGATCTCGCTCATGCCGCCCCCCGAAACACCAACGCCGCGCCAATCGCGATGAACCCGAAGCCCAAAGCGGTCGTCCACGTGATCGCTTCTTTCAACCAGAACACCGAGAACCCCACGAAGACCACCAGCGTGATCACTTCCTGAATGGTCTTGAGTTGCGCCGCCGAATAGACCTCATGCCCCATCCGGTTCGCCGGCACCGCGAGCCAGTATTCGAAAAACGCGATACCCCAAGACACCAGCACTACCACCCATAGCGCCTTTTCCTTATGCCCCAGATGCCCATACCAAGCGAACGTCATGAAGACGTTCGACAAGGCCAGCATCAGGATCGGAGCAACATAGGGCATGGCACTTGCGGTGGATCAGCCCACCGACCCCTCCAGCGAAATCGCCACAAGGCTTTGGGCTTCCATGGCAAATTCCATCGGCAGCGCCTGCAACACATCCTTGCAGAAACCGTTCACGATGAGCGCCACAGCCGCTTCCTCATCCACCCCGCGCGCGCGGCAGTAGAAGAGCTGATCGTCATCCACCTTCGAAGTGGTTGCCTCGTGCTCGGACTTCGACGAATTGTTGCGCACCTCGATATAGGGCACCGTATGCGCGCCGCACTGGTCGCCGATGAGCAAGCTGTCGCACTGGGTATAGTTGCGGCTGTTCTTCGCCTTCGGGTGCATCGAGACGAGCCCACGATAGGTATTCTGCGCCTTGCCCGCTGAAATCCCCTTCGAAACGATCCGCGACTTCGTGTTCTTGCCCAGATGCACCATCTTCGTGCCGGTATCGGCCTGCTGCATATTGTTGGCAATGGCGATGGAATAGAACTCGCCTTGGCTGTCGTCGCCACGCAGGATGCAGGAGGGGTATTTCCACGTCACCGCAGAGCCCGTTTCCACCTGCGTCCACATCACCTTGGAACGATCCCCACGGCAATCGGCACGCTTCGTGACGAAGTTATAGATGCCGCCCTTGCCTTCCTCGTCACCGGGGAACCAGTTCTGCACGGTCGAGTATTTCACTTCCGCGTCTTCCTCGATCACAATCTCCACCACAGCTGCATGGAGCTGTGCAGTGTCGCGCTTCGGCGCGGTGCAGCCTTCGAGGTAGGACACGTAAGAGCCCTTATCCGCGATGATGAGCGTGCGCTCGAACTGGCCCGTATTCTCGGCATTGATGCGGAAATAGGTCGACAATTCCATCGGGCAGCGCACGCCCGGCGGAATGTAAACAAACGAACCATCCGAGAAGACCGCCGAATTCAGCGTCGCATAGAAGTTGTCCGACTGCGGAACGACCGAACCGAGATACTTCTTCACCAGTTCCGGATGCTTCTTGATCGCTTCCGAAATGGAGCAGAAAATCACCCCTGCCTTTTCCAGATCCTTCTGGAAGGTCGTGCCCACGGAAACGGAATCGAACACCGCGTCCACAGCCACCTTGCGGCCCTCGGCGGGCATGTCTTCCGCCCCTTCGACGCCTGCAAGGATCATCTGCTCCTTCAGCGGAATCCCCAGCTTCGCATAGGTCGCCAGAAGCTTCGGATCGACCTCGTCCAAAGACTTCGGCTTCACCGCCATGCTCTTCGGTCGCGCATAGTAATAGATATCCTGAAAGTCGATGTCGGGGTAGTTGACCATCGCCCAGGTGGGTTCTTCCATCTGCTGCCAACGGCGGAACGCCTGCAAGCGCCACTCGGTCATCCACTCGGGCTCGTCGTTCTTCTCCGAAATCAGCCGGACGATATCCTCGTTCACGCCTTTCGGAGCGAACTCCATCTCGATCTCGGTGTCCCAGCCATATTTATACGTGCTGCCGACCCGCTGCACCGCTTCCACGGTTTCGCGATCCACACCGTCCCGGATCTCGTCCTGAACCTCAGCCATATCCCACTCCTCTTCGCGCATTCCCGACGCTTCCACTCACAAAGAGCGCCGCGCCGCCTGTTTCCGTGCCGCCGCGCCCCATGCATCCGCAAAGCGCAACACCTCGTCTTCTGTCACCGAAGGGCCGATCGACACGCGGATCGCACTCGCCGCCGCCCCTTCGTCAAATCCCATCGCCGTCAGCGTCGTGCTCGCCCGAACCTTCCCGCTCGAACAAGCCGATCCCGCCGAAATGGCAAAGCCCGCCAGATCCATCTGCATCACCTGCGTCTCGCCCTTCCAACCGGGCGTGACCATGCAGAGCGTATTCGGAAGGCGCGCCCGATCTTTCCCGACTAAAATAGTCGACGGAGCTTCCGCAGCAATGGCATTTTCTAGAATATTTCTAATTTCGGCCACGCGATCCCAAATGCCTGCGGCCAAATCCCGCGCCGCAGCTTCTGCCGCCGCCCCGAAACCCGCAATCGCCGCCACGTTCTCGGTGCCCGCGCGCCGCCCCATTTCCTGACCGCCGCCCTTCAGAAGCGCCGCCACATCGGTGCCGCGCTTCACCACCAAAGCGCCGACGCCCTTGGGGCCGCCAAGCTTATGCGCGGAAATCAGCGCCATCGTCGCGCCACACCAGTTGAAAGCAAAAGGCACCTTGCCAAAAGCCTGCGTCGCATCGGTCACGGCCAAGCCCTCGGGCAAGTCCTGCAAAATCCCCGTCTCGGAATTGGCCACCTGCAGCGCCGCCCGCGCGGGCTCCGCCACCTGCACCACGCCATCGGCCGTTACCGGAAGCCGCTCGCCGCACCACGCCCGCACCGCATCATGCTCCAGATCCGCACAAGCGATCCCGCGCCCGGCCAAAGCCAAAGCCGCCGCTTCCGTGGCCCCCGAGGTGAAGATCACATCCGCCCCGTCCGCGCCGAATGCCTCGGCCACCTGCGCCCGCGCCTTCTCGACAATCGCCTTCGCCTCGCGCCCTTCCGCATGCACGCTCGACGGGTTGCCCACGCACCCCATGGCCGCAACCATCGCGTCCCGCGCCTCCGCACTCAAAGGCGCCGTGGCATTCCAGTCGAGGTAGACCCGGCTCACAGCCTGCCCTCGCTCTCGCTTTGCGAAATATCCCGGGGGGCGGCGAAGCCGGGGGGCAGAGCCCCCCTCTTCCCCGTCACATCAGCGCTCATTTCTCGTCCACCACCGAAAAGAGCGCTGGAACCGCAGGGCACGGGGCCAATTGATTGGCGATCACATCCGAAAGCCGCGCCTGATGCAGATAGACGTAAACATGCGCCGACAGCCCCTGCCAGAGGCGGTTCACCACCGATTGCGCCCGCGTGCCCGACAAGGCCCCCGACGCGCCCGCGCCCACATGGGTCGCGTCCACCGTCTCGTCTACTGCGGCCAGAACATCCACAATGCGGATATCCGAGGGCGACTGCGCCAATCGGTAGCCCCCGCCCGGGCCCCGCACCGACTCTACGAGCCCCGCGCGGCGCAGCTTCACAAAGAGCTGCTCCAGATAGGGCAGCGAGATATCCTGCCGCTTCGAAATGTCTCCCAAGGTGATCAGATCTTCCTTGGGCTGCAGCGCCATATCCGCAAGCGCCACCATCGCATATCGCCCTTTGGTGCTGAGCTTCATTGCCGCGCGCTCCCCAATCCCTATGAGACACTGATTGACCTTGTCGGGGGCAGGCCTTATCTCGGCACGAGCCCCTCCGACAGAAGTCGGAAAACTTGGAATTGTTCTAAGGTGTCTGAGCGAATTCGTCAAGAATAACCGCCCCACCCAGACTGAAGTAGGAGAGACGGGAATGCCCGAAGTGATCTTCCCCGGCCCCGAAGGCCGCCTCGAAGGCCGCTACCACCCCCAGAAGGACCGGGACGCTCCCATCGCCATCGTGCTCCACGCCCATCCGCAGTTCGGCGGCACGATGAACCACAAGGTCGTCTACAATCTGCACTACGCCTTCTATAACATGGGCTTCACGGTGCTGCGCTTCAATTTCCGTGGCGTTGGCCGCAGCCAGGGCGAATACGATCAGGGTATCGGCGAATTGTCCGACGCCGCCTCGGCGCTCGACTACCTGCAGTCGATGAACAACAACTCGAAGCACTGCTGGGTCGCGGGTTTCTCCTTCGGCGCCTGGATCGGCATGCAGCTCCTGATGCGCCGCCCCGAGATCACCGGCTTCATCTCGGTCTCGCCGCCCGCGAACATGTACGACTTCTCCTTCCTCGCGCCCTGCCCCGCCTCTGGTCTCGTGATCAATGGCGCCGCCGACCGCGTGGCCCCGCCCGCTGACACCCGCTCGCTCGTCTCCAAACTGCACGAGCAGAAGGGCATCACCATCACCCATCAGGAAATCGAAGGCGCGGACCACTTCTTCCGCGACGAAGAAAAGATGGGCACGATGATCGGCAACGTCTCCGATTACGTGAAGCGCCGCCTCACCGAAACGAGCCGCTGATCCGATGTCGTCGCAGCAGGAACTCGCAGACGAACTCGCCCGTGACACCCTCGAAATCATCGAGATCACGGGCGATCAGGACCTGATCCGTCAGGTCTCCGAATTGCTCGCCACCTCCTCCACCGTGGCGCAGGGAGCCTTCCTCTCCTCGGTCCGCCTCCGCCTCGCCGTGAACCGCGCCCGCGCCTTCCTCAAGGAAAAGCGCGCCGCACTGGGCAAGGAATGAGCGCGCGGATCGACGCGCAACTGGCCTTCCTCATGGAGGCCGACCGGCTCAAAGCCGTCTCCCGCGCCTCGCGCCTCACCGATGGCTCGCGCTTCGAAAACTCCGCCGAGCATAGCTGGCACGTGGCGCTTTTCGCGCTCACTCTGGCCGAACATGCCCCCGAAGGCACCGACATCGCCAAAGCCCTGAAAATGCTCCTCCTCCACGACCTCGTGGAGATCGACGCCGGCGACGCCCCGATCTTCGGCGAAGTCGATGCCGCCGCGATGGCCGCCAAGGAAGAGGCCGCTGCCACCCGCATCTTCGGCCTCCTGCCTGCCGATCAGGCGGAAGCCTTCCGCGCGCTCTGGGACGAGTTCGAAGCCAACGAAACCCCCACCGCGCGCTTCGCCAAATCGCTCGACCGTTTCGTGCCGCCGAACCTCAACCTCGCCAATGGCGGCGGTTCATGGACCGATTACAACGTGGGCCATGACGCGGTTACCTCCCGCATCGGCCCGAAAATCTCGAACGGCACTCCTGCGCTCTGGGAGTGGCTCGCCCCGAAAATCCGCGCCTTCTTCGACAAGTAAGGCACGGAAATCCCTCACTTCTTCGCAGGCTTCGGCCCCTTGGCCTTCTCCGCAAGATCGCGGGCAATCGCATAAGCGCCCTTGATCTTGTCGGCATCCGAGGCCCAATCCCGCCGCATGATGATCTTGTTGTCCTTGATCTTCGCCAGATCGCGCTGGTCCTTGATGAACTCCACAAGCCCCGCCGGATTGGCGAATTTATCGCCGTGGAACTGGATCGTTGCGCCTTTCGGCCCGCCATCGAGCTTCGAAATCCCCGCCTCTTTGCACTTCTCCTTGATCCGCACGATCAAGAGCAGCGTGTTCACTTCCTTCGGCAAAGGCCCGAAACGGTCGATCAACTCGCCGGCAAAGCCTTCCAACTCCACCTTGGTGTGAAGGTTCGAGAGACGGCGATACAGCCCCAAGCGCACGTCGAGATCGGGCACGTAATCCTCGGGGATCAGTACCGAAACACCGAGGTTGATGGAAGGTGCCCACTGCCCGTCCACATCGCTGAGGCCCTGCAAATCGCCCGATTTGATCTTGGCAATCGCCTCTTCCAGCATGGATTGGTAAAGCTCGTAGCCCACATCCCGCATCTGGCCGGATTGCTCCTCGCCCAAGAGGTTACCCGCGCCGCGAATATCGAGATCTTGGCTGGCAAGCTGGAAGCCCGCCCCCAAGCTGTCGAGCGAGCCAAGCACCTTGAGCCGCTTTTCCGCCGCAGGCGTGAGTTTCGCACGCGGCTTCGTCGTGAGATAGGCGTAGGCGCGGGTTTTCGAGCGGCCCACGCGGCCCCGGATCTGGTAGAGTTGCGCAAGGCCGAACATATCGGCGCGGTGCACCACCATCGTGTTCGCAGTCGGAATATCGAGGCCGGATTCCACAATCGTCGTGGCCAAAAGCACGTCATATTTACCGTCGTAAAACGCGTTCATCCGCTCGTCGAGATCGCCCGCCGCCAATTGTCCATGCGCGATAATATACGAGATTTCAGGCACTTCGCGCTGCAGGAACTCTTCCATATCGGGCAAGTCCGCGATGCGCGGTACCACCACGAAACTCTGCCCGCCACGATAGCGTTCGCGCAACAGCGCCTCGCGGATCGTCACCGTATCGAATTCGCTCACATAGGTGCGGATCGCCAAACGGTCCACGGGCGGTGTGCCGATGATCGACAGGTCGCGCACCCCGGAAAGCGACATTTGCAGCGTGCGCGGGATAGGCGTCGCAGTCAGCGTCAGCACGTGGATATCGGTGCGCAACTCCTTGAGGCGCTCCTTATGGCCCACGCCGAAATGCTGCTCTTCGTCGATGATGAGAAGCCCGAGGCGCTTGAACTTCACCGCTTTTGCCAGCAGCGCATGGGTGCCCACCACGATATCCACCGTGCCATCCGCGATCCCGTCGCGCGTGGCGGCAGCATCCTTCGCCGTCACGAAGCGCGAGAGCGGTTTCACCGTCACGGGGAAGCCCCGGAAACGCTCGGCAAAACTGCGGTAGTGCTGGCGCGCCAGCAGCGTCGTCGGCGCGATCACCGCCACCTGCACCCCTGCCATTGCTGCGATAAAGGCCGCACGCATCGCCACTTCGGTCTTGCCAAAGCCCACATCGCCGCAGACCAGGCGGTCCATGGGGCGCGGGCTGATCATGTCCTGGATCACGCAGTGGATGGCGGCCTTCTGGTCGGCGGTTTCTTCAAAACCGAAGTCGTTGGCAAAGGTCTCGTAGTCCTGCGGGCTGTACCTGAAGGCGTGGCCTTCTCGGGCGGCGGATCAAATTCGATCAGCATTTTTTTTGTTATGGACAAGTTTTAATTCACCTGGCGAATCGGCTGGCCCGCCTGA
>JALQUU010000062.1 GCA_023260655.1 Paracoccaceae bacterium
GGGCACCTTGGCTGTGGAGGGCGTCGATCTCGGGGGTATAATCGCGCAACTCCCCATGGGTGCCGGGGTATTGGAAGACGGCGGCAAAGACGGCCGCCGGATCTAGGGCTTCGGGTGCGCCGACGATTACTTCAAGGCCTAGAGGCTCGGCGCGGGTGCGGATCACGGCGATGTTCTGGGGGTGGCAGTTTTCATCGACGAAAACGGCTTTCGCTTTCGATTTCGCCACGCGCTCGGCCATGGTGACGGCTTCTGCAGCGGCGGTGGCTTCATCGAGAAGCGAGGCGTTGGCGATTTCGAGACCGGTGAGGTCGGTCACCATGGTCTGGTAGTTGAGGAGTGCTTCGAGGCGGCCTTGGGAAATCTCGGGCTGGTAGGGCGTGTAGGCCGTGTACCATGCGGGGTTTTCGAAGATGTTGCGCTGGATGGCGGGCGGCGTGACGGTGCCGTGATAGCCCATGCCGATGAGGCTTTTCAGAACCTTGTTCTTCTGGCCGACGCTGCGCATGTGCCACAGAAGCTCGCGCTCGGATTTGGCGCGCTCCCACTGGAGCGCCGAGGCTTGCCGGATTCCTGCGGGAACGGTTTCGGAGATCAGCGCACCAAGCGAGGCCGCGCCGACGGTTTCCAGCATCCCGGCCATTTCGGCAGGCGACGGCCCGATGTGGCGGCGGTTGGCAAAATCATAGGGCAGATAATCGGTCGGAACGAAGGCCATGACAGGCTCCCTCAGCTGCTTTGCGTTTGCTCCATCAACGGACCCGAAAACCGGTCCCCACTTTTCGGGTTGATGGACGTTGAATATCCCCGCCGGAGGCAGGCGAGCCGCCCCGCGAGGGGGCGGCTGTGACGTGATGGATCAGCCGATCATGTCTTTGTATTCGTCTTCATCCATGTAGTCTTTCATCACGGATGTATCGTCGACCTTGACCTTGAAGAACCAAGCGGCGCCCAGCGGGTCTTCGTTGACGGCACCGGGGTTGTCGACGATGGCGTCATTGATCTCGACGATCTCGCCATCCACGGGGGCGACGATATCGGAGGCGGCTTTGACGCTTTCGATCACCACGATCTCGTCGCCTTTCGCCACCATCGTGCCAAGCTCGGGCAGTTCGACGAACACCACATCGCCCAGTTGCTCGGCGGCGTGTTCGGTGATGCCGACGGTGACGACGTCGCCGTCGAGTTTCAGCCACTCGTGGTCTTCGGTGTATTTGATCATCGGGGGTCTCCTGTTTTTAGCGCTTGAAGCCTGCGGGTACGAAAGGAAGGGGGGCGACCTTGACGGGAAGGCGCTTGCCGCGCACGTCGCCCCAAAGCTGGGTTCCGGTGGCGGCGAGGGCGGTGGGCACATAGCCCATCGCCATCGGTGCGCCCAAGATGGGGCCAAAGCCGCCGGAAGTGATCTGGCCAATCGCTTCGCTGCCTTCGGCAGAAGCAAAGAGTGCCACGCCTTCGCGCATGGGTGCGCGGCCTTCGGGCAGGAGGCCGACGCGTTGGCGGGCGGGGGTGGCGGAGAGGATCAATTCGGCGCCGGGGAAGCCGCCAGCACGGGCACCGCCTGCGCGGCGGGCCTTGCCGATGGACCACATCAGCGCGGCATCGTTGGGGGTGGTAGTGGTGTCGATGTCGTGGCCGTAGAGGCAGAGGCCTGCTTCGAGACGGAGGCTGTCGCGTGCGCCGAGGCCGATGGGTTTGACGGCGTCGATGGCGAGGAGCTGACGGGCGAAGGCTTCGGCCTTGGCGGCGGGAACGGAGATTTCGTAGCCATCTTCGCCAGTGTAGCCCGAGCGGGACACCCAGATATCGCCAAGGATGGCCACATCCATGAAGCGCATCGCGGCGGTTTCGGGCAGGAGCGTGGCGAGGGCGGCTTCCGAGCCCGGACCTTGCAGGGCGAGAAGCGCGCGATCCGAGATCACTTCAACAGTGACGCCGAGGGCTGGAAGGTGCGCCTGCATATGCGCGATGTCTTGCTCGGCGCAGGCGGCGTTGACAACAAGGAAGAGGTGGTCGCCGCGATTGGCGACCATGAGGTCATCGAGAATGCCGCCTTCCGGGTTGGTGAAGAGCGCGTAGCGTTGGCGGCCTTCGCCGAGGCCCACGATATCGGCGGGAACGAGGGTTTCGAGGGCTGCGGCGGCATTCGGGCCGCGCAGGATCACTTGGCCCATATGGCTTACGTCAAAGAGGCCGGAGGCGGTGCGGGTGTGCTGGTGTTCGCCCATCACGCCCATCGGATATTGCACGGGCATGTTCCAGCCCGCGAAGGGCACCATGCGCGCGCCTAGCTCCACGTGCAGAGCGACGAGCGGTAGTTCGTTCAGTTCGGGCATCTCTCCCGGCCTCCATTTTCTGGCCGGTTTCCCGGCATTCCCGAGCCTCCCTTGCGGGTTCCTCGACAATGCCCCCTCTGTCCTTTGCGCCTGAGATCGCTATCCCTTCGGCGGGCCATTGAAGGCCTCTCTCCAGAGTTTTGGTATCAGAAAGGTCCTTTGGGCCTGAGAGTTTCCGGGGCGGTTGCTCCTTCGGCACCGGACTTTCTCCGGTTCTCCCGATCTGATGCTCTACCTCTAGCCCAAGTCGAAAGCATTCGACAAGAGGTCGTTTTCAGGTCGTCTGTTGGCGGAAGTGTCGGAAATTCAGCTTTCGGAGTGGGCGCGGCAGGAGAAGCTCGTCAGCATGGTTTCGAGCGCGCCGTTTCCGCAGACGAGTGGATCAAGGGTGATTCCGTCGAGATGGCTGTAGAAGGCCTCGACCGCGTCGCCCAAGGCGAGTCGCAGGCGGCAGGCGTCGACGAGAGGGCAGGAATTATCCACATCGGCGAAGCATTCGGCCACCGGAACGCCCGCTTCGACATCGCGGAAGACCTGCCCCACGACGATTTCCGACATAGGGCGAGCGAGCATCAAGCCGCCGTTGCGGCCGCGCTGGGTGTGGAGATAACCCAATTGGCCCAATTGGTTAATGACCTGAGCGAGGTGGTTTTCGGAGGTGTTGCAGCGGCCGGAGATTTCCGCTTTCGTCACCAAGCGGTCTGCGTTCACGCCGCAATACATGAGAACGCGCATGGCGAGGTTGGTCCGTTTGGTGATGCGCACTTGTCCGGCCTTTCATAAGATACAACACGGATGCACATTGCGCGAAACAAAAGGGATTTCGTTGATATGGATCAATCCGCGCGGGGCCCGCACTTTTTCGGCTATGGCAGTCTGGTGAACCGCAGTACGCATGAGTATGCGCCTGTGCGGGCCGCGCGGGTGACCGGATGGCGGCGGGAATGGCGGCGGAGCCCGATGCGGGAGATCGCGTTTCTCACCGTGGTGCGCGCGCCGGGTGTGGTGCTGGAGGGGCTGATGGCGGAGGTGCCGGGGGCCGATTGGGCTGCACTGGACGCGCGCGAGTTTGCCTATGAGCGGGTGAGGTTGGGGGCGGAGGCGGAGCATGATCTGCATCCCGAAACTGATGTGGCGATCTATGCGATCCCGGATGGGCAGCACCACGCGCCGACGCCCGCAAGCCCGGTTTTGCTGAGCTACCTCGATGTGGTGGTGCAGGGCTATTTGCGCGAGTTCGGGGAAGAGGGCGTGGCGGGTTTTTTCGAGACCACGCATGGCTGGGACGCGCCCATTCTGGATGACCGCGCGGCCCCGCTTTATCCGCGCCATCGGGTGTTGACCGCAGCGGAGCGGGATCTGGTGGATCGCTGGCTTTTGAGCGTGGATGCCCGAAAAATGCCCTGATAGGGGTGTAACGATGCGGGAAAGGGCCGTTCTTTGAGGGAACGCTTTGATTGGTGGCGCCCGTTAACGCGCGCTTAAGGATTATACGAATAGGCTGGTTCGTGCGATAATGAGGGCAGGAAGGCGGAGCGCTATGGCACGGAAGATCCATCCGGTGATCCTTTGCGGGGGAAGTGGGACGCGGCTTTGGCCGTTGTCGCGGAAGAGTTTCCCGAAGCAATTCGCCCTGACGCGTGGCGGCGTGAGCCTGTTCCAATCCACGGTGCAGCGATTCACGGGGGCGGGCATGGCGCGGCCCTTGGCGGTGACGGCCTCGGAGTTCCGGTTCATGGTGGCCGAGCAGATGCGCGGCACGGGCGATATCCTGATCGAGCCGGAGGGACGCAACACCGCGCCCGCGATTGCGGCGGCGGCTTTGTATCTGGAGGAGCGGGCATCGGGGGCTTTGATGCTCATTGCGCCGTCGGATCACGAGATCGCGGATGGTGAAGGGTTCATGAAGGCGGTGCGCAGGGCGGTTCCTGCGGCCGATGCGGGCCAGATCGTGACCTTCGGGATCAAGCCGGATCGGGCGGAAACGGGGTATGGTTGGTTGGAGGTGGACCCTCTGGCCGCAGAGGCCGGGCCGCGCGCCTTGCGGTGTTTTATCGAGAAACCGACGGCGGAGGCGGCGGAGGCGATGCTGGCCTCTGGCGGGTATCTCTGGAATGCGGGGATTTTTCTGGCGACGACCGATGCGGTGATCGAGGCCTTCGAGCGCTATGCGCCGGATATTCTGGTGCAGGCGCGAGTTGCTTTGCAGGATGCGCGGCATGATCTGGAGTTCTTGCGGCTGGCCAAGGGGCCTTGGGCAAGGATGCCGAATATCTCGGTGGATTATGCGGTGATGGAGAAGGCCGAGAATCTGGTGGTGATGCCTTACGGGGGCGCGTGGTCTGACCTCGGGAATTGGGATGCGGTTTGGCGTTCAGGCGGTGAAGGCACGGTGACCGAAGGGCCGGTGACGGCTTTGGATTGTGAGGGATCGCTTCTGAGGGCCGAGGTGCCAGGCCAGCAGCTCGTGGGCATCGGGCTGGAAGATATGGTTGTTGTGGCGATGCCGGATGCTGTTCTGGTTGCGCCGCGTGCGCGGGCGCAAGAGGTGAAGGCCGCTGTTGAGGCGCTGAAGGAAAAGGGGGCCACGCAGGCCGAGGAAGCCGCACGGGATTACCGGCCTTGGGGCTGGGGCGAGCGGCTGGCGACGGGCGGGCGCTTTCAGGTGAAGCGGATCGTGGTGAAACCGGGTGGCGCGCTTTCTTTGCAGAGCCACCATCACCGCGCCGAGCACTGGATCGTTGTGGAAGGCACGGCGCGGGTGCAGATCGGAGATCAGGTGAAGCTCGTGAGCGAGAACGAGTCCGTCTATATTCCCTTGGGCGCGATGCACCGCTTGGAGAACCCCGGCAAGATGCCGTTGACGCTGATCGAAGTGCAGACGGGCAGCTATCTGGGCGAGGACGATATCACGCGCTACGAGGATATCTATGCGCGGGAGCCGGGCGAGTAGGCCGCAAAGCATTTCCAGCCATATAGAGCCTTCCTTCACTGCCTTTCGCCTGCGGCTCAAACGCAAAGGAAGGCAAGATTGAATTAAAGGTGGCCGGAAACGCTTTAGAAAAACGGCCAACCCGAGGGCTGGCCGTTTGAGTTTCCAGAGGATCAATCCTTGGTCGAGCCTTCTTCGTGCGGTTTTTTCCGCATCGAGGATTTGAGCCTGCGCCCGACGATCAGCGGCAGGACGAAGCCGAAGATGGCGACCGCCCAGAGGCTGATGGCGAGGGGGCTGTCGATCAGGGTGAACCAGTCGCCGTTGTCGATGGCGATGGCGCGGCGGAGGTTGTTCTCCATCGTGTTGCCGAGAAGCGTGCCGAGGATGATCGGGACGAGCGGCACATCGAATTTCCGCAAGACCCAACCCAGCACGCCGAAGCCGATCATCACCAGCAGATCGAAGCTGGAGCCGGAGATGCCGTAGATACCCACGAAGGAGACCATCGCCACCACAGGCATCAGGATGCGCGGCGGCACCATGAGGACGCGGGTGAAAAGGCCGACCATGGGGATGTTCATCGCCAGAAGCATGAAGTTGGCGATGAAGAGCGCGGCAATGAGGCCCCAGACCACATCGGGGTTCTGGCTGAAGAGAAGCGGGCCGGGGGTGATGTTGAGCGAGAGGAGGACGGCGAGAAGAACGGCTGTGGTACCCGATCCCGGAACGCCGAGGGCGAGCATCGGCACGAGGGCGCCACCTGCGGCGGCGTTATTGCCTGCTTCAGGGGCGGCTACGCCGCGCGGGTCGCCTTTGCCGAAGGTGCCCTTCTTGTCCACCAAGCGCTTTTCCATCGAATAGGAGATGAAGGAGCCGAGCGAGGCGCCAGCGCCCGGAAGCACGCCAGCGAGGAAGCCGAGGAACGAGCTGCGGAGCATGGTGGGGGTAGTTTCGCGGACCATCGAAAGAGGCGGCGTGAGGCGACCGACTTTCAGTTTGGTGCTGTCGCCATCCGCGCCGCCGTGGCGGTTTTCGAGGAAGATGAAGACTTCGGAGAGTGCGAAGAGGCCGACGATGGCGACGAGGAAATCGAGCCCGTCATAAAGGTGCACTTCGCCGAAGGTGAAGCGCGGCACGCCGGTTTGGGTATCCACGCCGATCATCGCGAGTGCGAGGCCGAGGGCGGCGGCGAAGGCCGATTTCGCTTGGTTCGTGGAGGAAACGCCGCCGAGCGTCATGAAGGCCAGTGCGAAGAGCGCGAAATATTCGGCGGGGCCGAAGAGGAGCGCGATTTTCACGAGTTGCGGGGCGAGGAGCACGAGGCCCCATGTGGCGAGGAAGGAGCCCACGAAAGAGGCGATGCCGGAGATGGCGAGGGCTTGGCCCGCGAGGCCTTTCTGGGCCATCGGGTAGCCGTCGAGGCAGGTCATCATCGCGGGTTCGTCACCGGGGATGTTGAGCAGAATCGACGAGATCCGCCCGCCATACATCGCGCCGTAATAGACGGAGGTGAGGAGGATGAGCGCGGGGGTGGGGCCGAGGCCCATTGTGAAGGCGAGGGGGATGAGGATCGCTACGCCGTTCGACGGGCCGAGGCCCGGAAGCGCGCCCATGATGGTGCCGAGGAAGCAGCCCAAGAGGGCGAGGGCGAGGTTTTGCCATGTGAGGGCGATGGCGAAACCGTCGGCCAGTGTGGAAAGGGTTTCCATGTTGCGTGCTCCTTAGAAGCCGAAGGGGCCGCGTGCGAGCGAGAGGCCCAGCACAAGGTGGAAGATGGCGTAGATGCCGACGGAGGTGCCGATGCCGACGAGAACGGATTCGAGCACAGAAGAGCCCAAGCGCCATGCCAGATAGGCGGCGGCGAAGGCGGTGGCGATGATGAAGCCGATCTCGGGCAGGAGTTCCGCGTAGAGGATCATCACAACAACGGCGGCGAAGATCTCGGCCAGACGGTTCAGGGGCGGCCAGACGGGGGATGCATCAGGGCGAAGCGCGATGATCAGCGAGCTGATGCCGAGAACGGTGGCGATGATGAGGGGGAAGGCCTTGGGGCCCACGACGTCGGATAGGAAGCTTTCCTCGATTTGCATCGCGGCAAAGGCATATCCGATGGCGAGAAGGGCGCCGACGAGGCCGAAGATGCGGTCGCTCATAGGACCTCCTTCGGGGGTGTTGGACTGATTAAGGAACCCGCCCGAGGGGGCGGAGGGGGTGCCGGGCACGGGGCCCGACACCCGGAGGCATTACTTGATGATGCCGATTTCGCGGGAGATGTCGGCGATCTGGTTCACCGAGTTCGACACGAATTCCTGGAAGGCAGCGCCCTGGAGGTCGAGCGGCGCGAGGCCGTTGGCTTCCATCGTGGCTTTCCATTCGGCCGAAGCGTAGAGCTTGCCGACCTGCTCGACCCAAGCGTTATACGCATCGTCGGACATGCCGCCCGGTGCGTAGAAACCGCGCCAGTTGGCGCCGATTGCATCAATGCCCTGCTCTTTCGCGGTGGGCATATCTGCGAATGCGCCGGAGAGGCGTTCGGGGGCGAGAACGGCGATCACTTTGATGTCGCCGGAGTCGACGAAGCCCTTGGCTTCGGAGATGTCGCCGGTGAAGGCCTGAACGGAGCCAGCGAGGAGCTGGGTGACGGCTTCGCCGCCGCCGTCGAAGGCGATGTATTTCACGGAGCGGACATCATCGATGCCGTAGGCGTTGGCTGCGATCAGGACCTTGAGGTGGTCCCAGCCGCCGACAGCGGAGCCGCCTGCGATGGAGACGGTGGTCGGGTCGGCTTTGATCTGGTCGAGGAGTTCCGGCAGGGTGTTGACCGAGCTCGACTTGGCAACGGCGATCACGCCGTAATCCGCGCCGACGGAACCGATCCAGCGGACTTGGTCCATGGTGTTACCGGGGTATGCGCCCTGAGCGAGACGGGTTGCGGTGGCCGAGGAAGCAGCGACGATCAGGTCGTTGCTGTCATTGCGCTTGTTGACGACTTCCGCGAAGGCCACGCCACCGCCGCCGCCGGCGAGGTTGACGACCTGCATGGTCTTGTCGATCAGGCCGAGGTCTTGCAGGGTCTTGCCGACCTGACGGCAGGTGAAGTCCCAACCGCCGCCGGGGTTGGCGGGGGCGATGCATTCGGGATTCTCGGGCTTGAAGCCGTCTGCCGATGCGGCGAAGGCGGAAAGGCCGAGAAGCGCTGCGGCGACGAAGCCGCGCGATGCGGTGAATTTCAAATCTGTCTCCTCCAGTGTACCAGCGGATGTTCCGCCGGAGCTATTATCCCCGCGACGCCTGACAGTGCTTTGCAGCCTCCCTGCTGCGGGTTAGAAAGGGGTGATAAAGGGAAAACCTGTCACGAACCTGTCAGGCTGACAGCATGGGGAGGATGCTGGGCGTATGCGCGTTTTGTTGGTGGAGGATGCTCAGGACTTGGCGGAAGGCGTGGCGGCACGTTTTGCGCGATCTGGGATCGTGTGCGATCTGGCGGGCGATATTGCGGCGGCGGAGGATTTCCATGCGGTGCAGCGCTACGATGCGATTGTGCTCGATATCAATCTGCCGGACGGATCGGGGCTTTCCTTCCTGCGCGGGGTGCGCGCCAAAGGCGACCGGACGCCTGTGTTGATGCTGACGGCGCTGGCT
Source organism: Paracoccaceae bacterium (assembly GCA_023260655.1). Lineage (GTDB taxonomy): Bacteria > Pseudomonadota > Alphaproteobacteria > Rhodobacterales > Rhodobacteraceae > UBA9554. The sequence goes on from JALQUU010000062.1 coordinate 8,914, forward strand.
TCGGTGGATGACCGGGTGACGGCCTTGGATTTCGGGGCGGATGATTATCTGAGCAAGCCCTTCGATCAGCGCGAATTGGAAGCGCGGCTTCGGGCCTTGGTGCGGCGCGACAGCGGCACCAAGAGCGAAGACATTATATTAGGGCCGTTGAGTTACCATCCGGCGAGCCAGAGCGCGACTTTGGCGGGCGAGCGGCTGGAGTTGACGCGGCGCGAGGCGGCGCTTCTGGGGGTGATGATGCGCCATCCGGGGCAGAGCCTGACGAAGCAGCGGCTCTACGACTCCTTATATAGCTTCGATGATGCGGATGTGGGGGTGAACGCGATCGAGCTTTATGTGGCGCGGCTCCGCAAGAAGCTCGCAGGGAGTGCGGTGAGCATCACGACGCTGCGCGGGGTTGGGTACCGGATCGATGTGGAGGCCTGATCCGATGCGCGCGCCGACAAGTCTTGTGGCGCGGGTGATCCAGACAGTTGTGTTCATTCTGGTGATCGGCGGGATTTTCGTGGCCTCGGCCACGTGGCTGAACGGGCGGCAGGCGGCGCGGCAATCCTATGACCGGATTCTGCTGGGGGCGGCCAATACGATTGCCGAAGGATTGCGGGTGCGTGAGGGGGTGCCCTTCGTCGATCTGCCAGTGGCGGCGTTCGAGTTGTTGGCGCAGGCACCAGATGACCGGGTGTATTACTCTATAGTGGGGCCTTCGGAGACATTGATCTCCGGCTTCGGGGATACGGGCGTTGCCAAGGCGGCGGCGGGCCTGCGCGGGGTGCAGTATTTCGATGCGGCGTTGCAGGCCGAGGATGCGCGGTTCGTGCGGGTGCCCCGGCTTTTCGCGGAGAGGGAATTTTCCGGCGAAGTGACCGTGATCGTCGGCCAGACGCTTCGGGCGCGGCAGGCTATGGCGATGGATCTGATGCTCGATGCGGTTTTGCCGATGGCTTTAGCGGGGATCGCGCTTCTGGCAATGGCGTGGCTCGCGGTGCGGACAGCCGTGCGGCCCCTGGATGCGGTGGCCGACGATCTGGCGCGGCGCGATCCACGGGATCTAACGCCGATGCCATTGGCGGGGTTGCCGCGCGAATTGCAGATCATGCTCGAAAGCCTCAACCGTTTCATGGGGCGGCTTGATCGGCAGATCGATGCGATGCGGAACCTGATTTCGGACACGGCGCATCAGTTGCGTACGCCCGTGGCGGCGATCCGGGTGCAGGCGGAAACCCTGCACGACGAGGGGAGTGCACCGGAGCGGGAGCGGGCGTTGGAGCGGCTCTTGGCGCGGACGCGCTCGTTGGGCGCGCTTCTGGATCAGCTTTTGGCGCGGGCCTTGGTGATCCATCGCACCGATAGTGCGCCTAGGGTGTCGCTCGATCTGAGGGAAATCGCATTGGATATCGTCGAGAGCCGGGATCACGAGTTGATCGCGCCGGGGAAAGAGGTGCGGCTTTTGATCGGGGAAGAGGCAGTTCTGGTGGAGGCCGAGGCCTTCTCGGTGACGGAGGCGGCGAAGAACCTTCTGAACAATGCGTTGAAGCACGGGCAGGCACCGATTGTGGTGAGCGTGGCGCAAGAGGGGGCCGAGGCGTGGCTCTGGGTGCAGGATGCGGGCGCGGGGCCTGCAGCGGACTTGGCCGCGCGATTGGGCGGGCGGTTCGAACGGAGTGCGAGTTCTCAGGAGGGGAGCGCGGGGCTTGGCCTCTCTATAGTAGGGGCGGTGGCGACGGCCTTTGGCGGGCGTGTTGCGTTCGAGAAGGTCGAAAGCGGGTTTCGGGCGGCGCTGGTGCTTCCGTTGGTTGAGGAACGTGCATGATCTGGGCGGTTATCGTGGCGCTATTCCTCGGAGCACCTGTGGCGGCACAGGAGGCGGTGGCGCGCTTCGGGGACGGGGAAACGCGGATGGTGCTGCGTTCGACCACCGATATCCGCATTCTGGCGCCTTTGATGGAGCGCTTTGCAGCGGCCAATCCCGATCTGGCGGTAGAATATGAGCAATGGGGGTCGAACGACCTGTTCGTCGCGTCGAGCGGGGAGTGTGCCACGGGCGCTGCGGGCGCGGATGCGATCCTGTCTTCGGCGGTGCAACAAATGGTGTGGCTGGTGAATGCGGCTTGCGGCTTTCCTTATAAGTCTGCGCAGACAGCAACCCTGCCACCCGAGCGGCGCTGGCGAGATGAATTGTGGGGCGTGACAGAAGAGCCCGCAGTGATCCTCTATAATAAAGATAGGATCGCGGGGGAGGATGTGCCGCGAAGCCGCTTCCGCCTTCTGGATACGATGCGGGCCGATCCCGATCTGGTGCGGGGGCGTATCGCCACCTACGATATCAAGGCCTCGGGGCTGGGATATCTCTTTGCCCATGTCGATAGTCAGGAGGCCAATACATTCGGTGCGATGCTGGAAAGCTTTGCCCGTGTGGATGCGGTGGCGACCTGTTGTTCGGCGGAGATCATCGAGGGCGTGGCCGAGGGGCGTTACCTGATCGCGTATAATGTGTTGGGCTCCTACGTAGAGGAAGCGCGCGACGCCAAGGTGGGCGTGGTGCTGCCCGAGGATTACACGCTGGTGCTTTCGCGGGGTTTCATGATTCCGAAAGGGGCGGGGGAGAAGGCGGGCGCAGCGCGACTTTTGGACTTCCTTCTATCGGACGAAGCGCGGCCCATGCTGGAAGCGGCGAATCTGCGGATGGTAGCGGGCGGAGATGAAACCGGATTGCAGCCGAGTGCGCGGCGATTGATTCCGCTTTCCCCCACTTTGCTCGTGGCCCTGGACAAGAATCGCCGCGAAACCCTCTACGGACTTTGGGAAAACGCCTTCGATCCGGCTCAGGAGTGAGGTTTCGGCCTGCGACTCGAGGGATTTTGGCAGGGCGACTCGGATTTTGAGGGCGAAGAGGGGGGAATCGCAGCGCGATTCAGGTGCGGCTGCAGCGATTCATCGGGGTGATTTGGAGAATTCGCGGCATCGCTTGTGGATATGTCTGTGGATACCTCAATATCTGGAAGAGGCCGATGCTGCGGTGCGGAAATTTTATTATCCAAATCTGGCTTCTGGAGAAACATTACGCAACCAAACCACTGAAAAGACAAGAAAATCTGGTTTTTTGAAAAAAATGTGACTGTCAGGCGCATTTCTCTCTTGCGGGTGTTTGTTGTTATCCGTAGATAGCCCCTCACCGGACGCGCTGATGCGCTGACGGGGCA
>JALQUU010000063.1 GCA_023260655.1 Paracoccaceae bacterium
TTGGCCGCGCGGCGCGTGGTGCCGCCCGACTTGATCGCACCAGCAGCGCGGTCACCGATCTTGAGGAAGCCCATGAGGCCCGAGGATTTGCCGCCGCCTGAAAGCTTCTCGCCTTCCGCACGGAGCGAGGAGAAGTTGGTGCCGGTGCCGGACCCATATTTGAAGAGGCGCGCTTCGCGAACCCAGAGGTCCATGATACCGCCCTCGCCCACCAGATCGTCTTTGACCGACTGGATGAAGCAGGCGTGCGGCTGCGGATGCTCGTATGCGGATTTCGACTTCACCAGCTCTTTCGTCTTGTAGTCGACGTAATAGTGGCCCTGGCTCGGGCCGTCGATGCCATAGGCCCAATGCAGGCCGGTGTTGAACCACTGCGGCGAGTTCGGAGCAGCCACCTGAGCGGCCAGCATATAGCGCATCTCGTCGAAATAGGCCTGAGCATCCGCCTCCTTCGAGAAGTAGCCGCCCTTCCAGCCCCAGTACGCCCATGCGCCCGCCAGACGGTCGAACACTTGCTTGGCCGAGGTCTCGCCCACAAAACGCTGATCAGCGGCCAGATCGGCCATCGCCGCTTCATCGGGAACCGAACGCCACAGGAACTCCGGAACGCCTTCCTCTGCCACACGCTTAGAAACCGCCGGCACACCCGCTTTGCGGAAATACTTCTGTGCGATCACATCGGAAGCAACCTGGCTCCACTGCTTCGGCACTTCGACTTCTTCGAGACGGAACACGATCGACCCGTCCGGGTTACGAATTTCCGATGCGGTCGTGACCCATTCCAGCGCTGCATAAGCATCTTTGCCCGCAGAGGTGAATTTGCGTTCAATTTTCATTTTCGGCTGCCCCGTTTCTATTCCGTGTCCCCGTCAGCGGCTCTGGGCCGCGCTTGTGGCAAGGAACAAAACATCCGGCTGCCCGGATGGCTCACCCGGCGCATGAAACAAGACCAAAGCCTCGTCTGAATTCGGTAATGTCTTAGTCCCTGCTCCGCCAGCCGAGGCCCACTATATGTTGTGGTCTCCCTACCAGCCTGCACAAACTGTCTTGGATTCAGGGGTGTGGTCAATCAGTTTTTTGTCATCGGTCCGCGATTTTTACGGTTGACGGAGACAAGGATTAACCCCGGAAGATTCGAAAGGTTAACGGGTCTCCCACCTCGGCTATGGAGAAATCCGGGGATCATCCGAAAAAGCCCTTTGAACGAGGCTAGTTAGAACATGCACATGCTGTGCATAGTTTTTTACCTATCCGTTCGGGTTGGATGAAACTTTTTTGATAGCAACCGTTAGTGATTACGCCGGACTGGCCCACAACATGCAGTGGCGACCGAATCTCCTTCATTGAGATTCGGCTAGATATGGGACTGGAAGCGGCCAACGGCCCATGCCGCACCAATCAACCGAGATACAGGATTTAGTAGAGTGGTCGGGGCGAGAGGATTCGAACCCCCGACCTACGGTACCCAAAACCGTCGCGCTACCAGACTGCGCTACGCCCCGACGATGTTGCCTCTACCGCCCTCGAACGGAAAAGGGAAGCCCTTAACAAGGCCAATGTGCCGCCTCTCCGAAGATCGGATGACGCATCTCTGCCCCCACACCGATCCCGAGCGCCTTGGCCAAACCGCCATTGATTTCGAGAACCGCCAGCACCCCGTTTCCACCAGGGATAAGCGTCTCGTCACCAGGAATGGCATTGGAGTGGATCGCCTTCACACGCCCACGCTCGTCGATAAACAGCATGTCCAGCGGTATAAGCGTGTTCTTCATCCAGAAAGCCGCGAATTGCGGGCGCGGATAGACAAAGAGCATCCCCGCCCCTCTCGCCATCTTCTCGCGGAACATCAGCCCTTGGACACGCTCTTCGGCGTCGTCAGCCAGCTCGACACTGAACCGTGCCGCCCCGCCTTGCCAGCGCAGATGTACTTCGGAAGGAGAACAGGTGGCCGCCATAAGTGGCCCGGCCATTAAGCCGAGCGCACCTGCTGCCACCCAGATCTTCAGTCTTGAGACTTTTTCAGCCCAGCTTCCCATGCGAGAACTTCCGTCGCCATCCGGCCACGCTTGCCCTCGATCACGCGCAGCGCCACAGCCTCGCCCGGAAGAAGATCCGCAAAACCGGACCGGCGCAAGACCTCGATGTGCACGAACACGTCTTCGGCACCGCCGAACACGTTCGCAAAGCCAAAGCCCTTGGCCTTGTCGAACCACTTCACGCGCGCTGGCTCCAAAGGTGCCGAACGGATGATTTCCGGATCGATCCCCTCGAAATCCGCCAAAGCTGGCGTATCCGACGGATGCGGCGGCTGGATCGAAATCACTTCGATCGCCTGAACCCCACGGTCCGTCTTTTGCGCGGAGATCTCGATACGCGCTCCATCAGCGACGGAACTTTGGCCGAAATTTCTCAGGACATTGGCGTGAAGAAGGATATCGTTACCACCTTCATCAGCCACCACAAAACCGAACCCCTTTACGGGATCAAACCACTTTACCTGCCCCATTACCCGACGCGGGTCGTTTTTCACGTCTGTCACAGTTGGTATATCCACTACTTCCCCCAAGATCGGGGTCCTGCTCTGTATGTCTCACGCAAGCCGCTGGATTCAAGCGTGTAATTTTTCCACTACTGCATTTCACGTCACGCGAACGTCACGGATTCAGACGTGCCACAACCCAAGGTTCGCCTGGCTTCCCGCGCCTCCAGACAAACCTATCATGCAGGCGAAACGCGCCATCTGCCCAGAACTCTATCTCGAAGGGCTGAATGCGATAACCTCCCCAAAAGGGTGGCCGCGGGGGATTTGGTCCTTTGAGGGCTGTCACTTTAGCAACCTCCGCCATCAAATTGGCGCGGCTGATCAACGGGCGCGATTGTTTGGAGGCCCATGCACCAAGGCGGCTTTTAAGGCTACGTGACGCGTAATACTCGTCCGCCTGCGGCCCCTCTTCCCGCTCCACGCGCCCCCGCACGCGGATCTGCCGCCGCAGCGCTTTCGAGTGCAGAACGAAGGCCGCATAACCCGCCTGATCGATCTCGCCCGCCTTGGCACTCTCGTAATTGGTGTAGAAAACAAATGCGCCCTCGGCATTCCCGAAAGCCTCGATTTCCTTCAAAAGCACCATCCGCGCATTGGGGCGGCCCTGCGAATCCACGGTGGAAAGCGCAATAGCGTTGGGATCGTTGATCTCTACGGCCTCTGCTTCGCCCAGCCAGCGCTGCGCGATCACGAAAGGATCGTCGCCCTCGAAAATTCCGGTTCTGTCACTCATCCGAATCCTCCGTTTCCTCACCGCTACCGCGTTTTCGCGCCCTTGTCCCGCCCCCGCCCTTGCGAGCCCGCGCGCGACGCCTTAAACGGTTGGCATACCAACTAGGCGGGGACACCGGAATGTCGAATTCTCTCATGGCCGGAAAGCGTGGCCTGATCATGGGCTTGGCCAATGACAAATCCATCGCGTGGGGCATTGCCAAGGCCTGCGCCGATGCCGGTGCCGAACTGGCCTTCACTTACATGGGCGATGCTTTCCGCAAGCGCGTCGAACCGCTCGCCGCAGAACTCGGCGTCACCAAGCTCTATGATTGCGACGCCTCCAGCTCCGAAAGCCTCGATGCGACCTTCGAGGCCCTCGGCAAAGACTGGGACAAGCTCGACTTCATCGTTCATGCCATCGGCTTCTCCGACAAGAACGAGCTGCGCGGCCGCTATATCGAAACCTCGCGCCAGAACTTCCTGATGACGATGGACATCAGCTGCTACAGCTTCACCGCCGTCATGCAGCGCGCCGAGAAGATGATGAAAGGTGGCGGCTCCGCCCTCACCCTCACCTATTACGGTGCCGAACAGGTGATGCCGCATTATAACGTGATGGGCCTCGCCAAAGCCGCGCTCGAAGCTTCCGTCAAATACCTCGCCGAAGACCTCGGCAAGGACGGCATCCGCGTCAACGCCATCTCCGCCGGCCCGATCAAAACGCTGGCAGCCTCTGGCATCGGCGATTTCCGCTATATTCTGAAGTGGAACGAACTGAACTCGCCCCTGCGCCGCAACGTGACCATCGAGGATGTGGGCAAATCCGCGCTCTACCTCCTCTCGGATCTGGGCTCGGGCGTCACGGGTGAAAACCTCCACGTCGACGCAGGCTATCACGTCGTGGGCATGAAAGCCGTCGACGCCCCCGATATCGACGTTGTGACCGGGAGAAAAGAATGACCACCGATCGCCTGCCCCACGAAAAAGGCTTCCACGTCTCCTGGGACCAGATCCACCGCGACGCCCGTGCGCTCGCATGGCGGCTGCAGGGTCAGGGCCCCGACGAGGGTAACTGGCGCGCTGTTGTGGCCATCACCCGCGGCGGCATGGCCCCAGCGATGATCGTCGCCCGCGAACTCGACATCCGCACCGTCGATACGATCTCGGTCAAGTCCTATAACCACCAGAACCAGGCCGAAGCCCGCGTCCTCAAAGCTCCCGATGCGGCGATGATGGGTGATGGCGACGGTATCCTTGTGGTCGATGACCTCGTCGATTCCGGCAAGACCCTCGAACTGGTGCGCTCGCTCTACCCGAAGGCGCATTTCGCTACAGTCTACGCCAAGCCGAAGGGCAAGCCGCAGGTGAATACCTACATCACCGAGGTCAGCCAGGATACGTGGATCTTCTTCCCGTGGGACATGGCGCTCCAATACGTCCAGCCCATCCGCGGGTCCGACTAACACTTTCTCTTTGCAAAATATCCCGGGGTCCGGGGCAGAGCCCCGGGTCCCTCCGTCCGAGAGGGGCCGTTCCATGACACTTACCCGCACCGCATCCACCGTCGCCCCGCCCGTAATGGAAGCGCGCCGCTGGATTTCCGGCGTCACCTTCCCGCCCGAACGGCCGCTCCTGAACGTGAGTCAGGCCGCGCCCGTCGATCCGCCGATCGAAGCGATGCGGCAGGAAATGGCCCGCGTAGCGCTCGAAGTTCCTTCGGCCCACCTCTATGGCCCCGTCCTCGGCCTGCCCGAGCTGCGCGCCGAAGTCGCCAAACAGTTTTCTGAAGGCTATGGCGGCACGCTCACGGCGGAAAACGTCTGCATCACGTCAGGCTGCAATCAGGCCTTCTGCGCCGCACTGGAAACCATGACCTCGGAAGGAGATGAAGTTCTCCTCCCAACCCCTTGGTACTTCAACCATAAAATGTGGCTCGACATGATCGGCGTCTCCGCCGTTCCGATCCCGCCCGGCCCCGGCCTTCTGCCCCGCGTCGAAGATGCCGAGGCGCTGATCACGGCAAAAACCCGCGCCATCGTGCTCGTCACGCCGAACAATCCCGGCGGTGTCGAATATCCCGGCGAACTGGTCGGTGCCTTCTTCGATCTCGCCCGCCGCCACGGGTTGAAGCTTCTCGTCGATGAAACCTACCGCGATTTCGACAGCCGCTCCGGCGCGCCCCATGATCTTCTCACCCGGGAAGGCTGGGACGACACGCTGATCCAGCTCTATTCCTTCTCCAAAGCCTATCGCCTCACGGGCCACCGTGTCGGCGCGATGGTGGCAAGCCCAGAAACGCTGGCGGAATGCGAGAAGTTTCTCGACACCGTCACCATCTGCCCGAACCAGATCGCCCAGCACGCCGCCCTTTGGGGCATGCAGAACCTCGGCCAATGGCTTGGCGGTGAACGCGCCGAAATCCTCGCGCGCCGCGCCGCCATCGAAGCGGGCTTCCCGCTCTTGGCCACCAAGGGCTGGAAACTCCTCGGCTGTGGCGCCTATTTCGCTTGGATGGAACACCCGTTCGATGAGCCCTCCGACGCGCTCGCCAAGCGGCTCGTGCACGACGCGGGCATCCTCGCCCTTCCCGGCACAATGTTTACCCCCGAGGGTGACGCTTTCGGCAAGAAGGGCCTGCGTATCGCTTTCGCGAATATTGACGCCTCTGGTATTTCAGAGCTTTTCCAAAGGCTTGCGGCAATATCTTGATTCTCTGGTAACGTCAGCCCATTTCATTCGTATAGGTAGGCACAGCAACCAATTACCGTTAAGGTTGAGTTCCGCCACCTGGCGTGATGTGAAATAAGTGGAAGAGTATCTGTGAAACTGGTTCTGGCTGACGATCATCCGATCTTTCTTGCAGGTCTTGAACGTCTTCTCGGATCAGAGCCTGAATTCGAGGTAGTGGCCCGCACCTCCGATGGCGATGCGCTCCTTGATGCGCTTCGCCTCCACCGCCCGGACATCGCCCTGATCGACCTCTCCATGCCCGGCCCCGGCCCGGAAGCGATCATCGCCACCATCGAGGCCGAATGTCTGGCTGGCGCGGTCGTCGCGCTCACCATGCATCTCGAACCGGGCTATGCCGAAAAGCTCTTCCGCCTCGAATTGAACGACTATGTTGTCAAGGAATCCGCCTTCGAGGAACTCCGCGCAGCACTCCGGGCCGTTCATAGCGGCGACAGCTTCATCAGCGCCGCGGTTCTTGCCGCAGGCGCGTCTTCCGAGTCCAGCGAACTGACCGAGCGCGAATTGAGTTGCCTCAAACTCGCCGCCGAAGGCCTGACCTCCAAAATGATCGGCCGCGAGCTTGATGTCACCGAACGCACCGTGCGCTTCCATTTCTCAAACATTTGCCGAAAGCTCGACGTGCAGCGCCGGACAGAAGCCATCGCGGCCGCCTTGCGAGCAGGCATCATCAAGCTGTGACGGTGCTGCGCGCCCTCCTCCTCACTCTCGCCGCTCTCCTCTGGGCGGGTATCACGTCCGCCGAACCCTTCCTTGATCTTTCCGGCCAAAGCCGCGTTCATTCCGGTGACAATCCGGGCTGGGCCGATCCCGATTTCGACGACAGCCAGTGGCCCACCCGCGCATTCCCCCTGAATAGCGGCTGGCGCGGCCAAGGCGGCGAGGCCAGCGATCTGGTCTATTGGCAGCGCATTCCCTTCGCAGCAGCCCCAGACTTGCCCGATGAACCTGTCCTCGTGTTGGGATCGGTTCTGGGAGCCGACCGCGTGTTCCTCAATGGCACCGAAATCGGCGCTTTCGGGAATTTCCGCTCCGATCTTCTGACTTGGGAAACCACCACAATCACCGTTGGAACAAGGCTTTACGCCTTCGACCGCACGCTCTTGCGCGAAAACGCCCCCAATGTGATCGCCATCCGCCACGCCCGCTTCTACCTCCAGAACGCAGGCGTTCTCGCAGGCCCGGTTGCCATCACCAGCCACGCCACCGCCTTCAAAATCGCCGGCCCGAAGGAAGCGCGCTATCACAATTTCGCAGCCGTTCTCCTCTTCGTCGATCTCGCAGGTATGCTGGCCTTTATCGTCTATGCGATTGCCGGCCCGAAAGACCGCATGACCTTCTGGCTCGCGGCTTCCTTCATCGGTTTCGCCGCCACCGCTGTGCCCCTTTCAGCCCTCATCCGCGAACTGAAGATCGTACCGGGCACCTTTGAACTCGCCATGGTGAAGATCAACCTTGCCGCCGTTGCAGGTCTGCCCGAATTCGTCGTTCTTCTATTGGGGCGGCGCTTCCCGAAACTCCTCCGCCTGCCACAACTCCTTGTCGTTGCAGCCATCCTTATATCCTGGCCGCTGGCTGGCGCGCCATGGGAAAGCCTGAATTATGTCTCGTCCATCCTCTGGCTCCCCTCGACGCTCTCGCTCATCTTCGGCACGGCGATACTGGCGGGCCACTCGGCATGGCAGGGCAACAGGCTCGGCTGGATCATGCTTGCCGCCATCGCGACGATCCTTCTCGGCTATACGATCGACATCCTGATCGCGGATCGCTGCTTCATACTCTTTACAGGCTTCGAAGTCCGCGCTTTCACGGTCCGCCTGTTTCCGTTTTTCCTCCTCACCGCCGCGCTCGTCCGGCAAAGAGCCGTCCGGCAGGAACTCCATACCGCGCAGGAACGCAGCCAACTGGTGCGCGAAGAGGAACGCAAGCGGATCGGGCGCGAACTGCATGATGGCGTCGGCCAGTTGCTGACAGCGGTCAAACTGAACGCCCAGATGATCAAGGCCGCCCCTGATGAAAGCGCACTCGATGACCTGATCCAGACCATCGACAGCGCCATTCAGGAAACCCGCCAAGCCTCCCATGCCCTCACGCCCGCCCTACTCGACCAAGACGGCCTGATCGCCACTCTGCGCCGCCAAGCGGACCTGCTCTCGCGCAACCCGAACGCAGCCGTCATACTGAACGCTATCAGCGGTGACGACGACGGCCTTCCGCCGGAAATCCAGGCCACGGCGCTCCGCATCTTCCAAGAGGCAACCGCCAATGCGCTCCGCCACGGCCGCGCTTCGGTGATCGACGTGACGTTCCGCCGCCTGCAAGGCCAGTGGCTCTTACAGGTTCAGGACAACGGCAAAGGCTTCAACCCCGCCGATGCCAAAGGCGGCATCGGCCTCAACTCCATCGAAGAACGCGCGAAATCTGTTGGTGCCACCGTGACCATCGAAAGCACCCCCGGCAAAGGCACGCTCCTGCGCTGCCAAGGCCCCGCCTAACCCACCTGTTCATTACGCCAGCTAGGCACGCCCCCGTCGCCACCAGTAAAAAAACCCAAACACCACCCTATTAGGTGCGCGTTTTTAATAAGTGTTGGAGTGGGTGATGACGGCAACCCGTTACGAATTTTCCGAAACCCCGCGCCATGACGACTGCGGGCACAATCGATGCAGCGCACGGCCCCACCGGCCTGCTATCGGCGTGCCTCGGCCTCGGCGAGTGAGTTGGATCAAAGCCACGGCGTGCCGGCTGCTGGTTTTTGCCCGCCTCACTCGCCGCACTGGCCGCTAAACGCCATGTTTTGCCGCGCTTTCCCCTGCCAAACCGCCCTGCCCCTTGCCCCCGCGCCCCAGCCCGACTAGACAACCGCAATCAACCCCCAAGGGAGGTTTCGGGATGTCGAAAAAATCGGGCGGTATTGGCAAGTCCTTGGTCTGGGCCCTCATGGCCATGCTCATTCTCGGATTGGGCGGCTTCGGCATCACGGGGCTTTCGGGAACGATCCGCACCGTGGGCTCGGTCGGCACGCAGGATATCACCGTCGACGATTACGCCCGCGCCATTCAGGAAGACCTCCGCGCCATTGAGGCGCAAACCAAAACCCCCATGAGCTTCGCCGAAGCCCGTGAATTCGGCATCGACCGCGCCGCGCTCTCCCGCCTCGTCGGCCAAGCTGCGCTCGATCACGAAACCCGCATGGCAGGCCTCTCCATCGGCGATGAAAACCTCGCCCGCGAAATCACCTCCATCCCCACCTTCAAAGGCATCGACGGCAAGTTCGACCGCGAAGCCTACCGCTTCACGCTGGATCGCAACGGCTGGAGCGAGGCCGAATTCGAAACCCGCATCCGCGCCGATGCCGCCCGCTCGCTCCTGCAAGCCGCCATCGCCTCCGGCATCGAGATGCCCGACGCCTACACCGATCTTCTGGTGAATTTCGCAGGCGCCCTCAAAAGCTTCGATTACGCCCGCATCTCGCCCTCGGACCTGCCCGAAACCCTGCCCGAAGCCACGCCTGCCGATCTGATGGCCTTTTTCGAAAGCAACCGTGACCGCTTCATGGCCCCCGCCAAGAAACGCATTACCTTTGTCTGGCTGACGCCCGAAATGATCGTGGATCAGGTCGAGGTGGATGAGGCAGCCCTGAAGGCGCTCTACGACGAACGCATTGCAGACTACCAGAAGCCCGAACGCCGCCTCGTCGAACGTTTCTCCTTCCCGACCGAAGCCGATGCCGAAGCCGCGAAAGCCAAGATCGAAGCTCGCGAAACCTCCTTCGACGCCCTCGTTCAAGAACGCGGCCTCACCCTTGACGATATCGACATGGGCGACGTGGACCGCGCCGCTGTCGGCAGCGCCGCCGACGCGATCTTCAACGCCGAAGCAGGCCAGATCGTCGGCCCCTTCGGTACCCCCATCGGCCCGGCCCTCTTCCGGATGAACGGTGTTCTCAACGCGGAAAACGTGACCTTCGAAGAGGCCAAAGCCGAACTGCGTGAAGAACTCGGCCTCGACCGCGCCCGCCGCCAGATCGACAGCGATCTCCAAGGCATCGACGACCTCCTTGCAGGCGGTGCGACCCTCGAAGAAATCGCCGCCGAAACCGATATGCAACTTGGCACCATCGACTGGTTCGAAGACGAAAGCGAAGCCATCGCGGGCTATCCGGCCTTCAACGATGCCGCCCGCTCTGTGGCTGCTGGCGATTACCCCAAAGTGCTCCAACTCGATGACGGTGGCATTTTCGCGCTCCGCCTCGAAGAAGAGATCGCCGAACGCCAGATGGATTACACCGAGGTTGAGGAACGCGTTCAGGCCGCTTGGGAAAACAAGCGCACCGAAGACGCCCTTCGCGCCTTTGCCGAGGCCCAAGTGCCGAAGCTCCTCGAAGGCAGCACGTTCGAAGCCCTCGGCCTCTCCACCAACACCGAAGCCGGTGCCACCCGCTCGGCCGCCATCCTCGGCACGCCCCCCGATTTCATGGAGCGCGTCTTCGCGATGAAACCGAACGAAGTATCGGTCGTCACCGCCTTTGGGGCCGCTTGGATCGTGCGCGTCACGGGCGATCTGCCACCCGATCAAACCAACGCCCAAGTGGCGCAACTGCGTGAAACCCTTGCAGGCCGAGCCGATGCAGGCCTCCAGCAAGACATCTACGGTGCCTTCTCAGTGGATATCCAGCGCCGCGCAGGCGTCACCCTCGATCAAGCCGCGATCAACGCGGTGCATGCGAACCTTCAGTAACGGCCTGCTCCGATGGAAATGACCCCCAGCTTCGATGCCTTTGCCGCGGCCCATGCGGAGGGCAAGAACCAAGTCGTCTACATGCGGCTCGCAGCCGACCTCGACACGCCCGTGTCCCTGATGTTCAAGATGACAGGCGCCGCCAAGGATGCCTTCATGCTCGAGTCGGTCACCGGTGGCGAAGTGCGCGGGCGCTATTCCATAATCGGCATGAAGCCCGATCTCATCTGGCAATGCCACGGCGAGAAAAGCCGCATCAACCGCTCCGCCCGCTTCGATCCGGAAGCTTGGGAAGCCCAAAGCGGCCACCCGCTCGAAACCCTGCGCGCCCTCATCGCAGAAAGCCGGATCGACCTGCCCGACGGCCTGCCCGCCGCCTCTGCTGGCCTCTTCGGCTACCTCGGCTATGACACGATCCGCCTCGTCGAGCATCTGCCGAACATCAATCCCGATCTCTTGGGCCTGCCCGATGCCGTCATGATGCGCCCAACCGTTATTGCGGTTCTGGATGGCGTCAAAGGAGAGGTCACCGTCGTTTCGCCCGCATGGGCAACCGATGGCCAGAACGCCCGCGCGGCCTATGCCCAAGCCGCTGAACGCGTGATGGATGCCGTGCGCGACCTCGAACGCGCGCTCCCCGAAGCCCGCCGCGATCTGGGCGATGCGCGTGAAATCTCGCCGCCCGTGTCGAACTTCACCCGCGAAGGCTATCACGCCGTCGTCGAGAAGGCGAAAGAGTACATCCGCGCAGGCGACATCTTCCAAATCGTGCCCTCGCAGCGTTGGACGCAAGATTTCCCCCTGCCCCCCTTCACGCTCTACCGCTCGCTCCGCCGCACTAACCCGTCGCCCTTCATGTTCTATTTCAACTTCGGCGGCTTCCAGGTGATCGGCGCAAGCCCAGAAATCCTCGTGCGCGTTTTTGGTCGCGAAGTCACCATCCGCCCCATCGCAGGCACCCGCCCGCGCGGCGCGACACCTGAGCAGGACAAGGCCAACGAGCTTGATCTGATGGCAGACAATAAGGAACTCGCCGAGCACCTGATGCTTTTGGATCTCGGCCGTAACGATGTGGGCCGCGTCGCCAAGATCGGCACCGTGCACCCGACCGAGAAATTCATCGTCGAGCGCTACAGCCACGTCATGCATATCGTCTCGAATGTGGTGGGCGAACTGGCCGAAGACCAAGACGCGCTCTCGGCGCTCCTCGCAGGCCTGCCCGCAGGCACCGTTTCCGGAGGCAAGGCAGCACCCCCAGGACCAGGCCCGCCCGGGGCCGGACCGCCGCGAAGGCCTCGCTGACCGCGGCCATCACCCCGCCCCCTCCGCCGGTCAGCAGGTGCACCCCCATCCGCGCCAGGCGCTCCC
>JALQUU010000064.1 GCA_023260655.1 Paracoccaceae bacterium
GTTGTCAGCAGTCGACAACGCTTAAAAATAGGAGGAAAATAAAATGTCACTAACGACTCAACAGGCAGAAGGTTTATTGCTTAAATCAGCAATAAAAAAATACGTAGAGCTACGTATGCCAACAACTCATATAAGAGAAAACGGCACGCTCCACGGCGTCATCGTCCAGTTCGGCGGCCAGACACCGCTGAAACTCGCCAACGCGCTCTACGAAGAAGGCATCCCGATCCTCGGCACCACCCCCGACGCGATCGACCTCGCCGAAGACCGTGAGCGCTTCCAGCAACTCGTCAACAAGCTCGGCCTGAAGCAGCCCGTCAACGGCATCGCCCATTCCGACGCCGAAGCGCTGCAAATCGCCGCCTCCATCGGCTTCCCGCTGGTGATCCGCCCCTCCTACGTTCTGGGTGGCCGCGCCATGGAAATCGTCCGCGATCAGGCCCAACTCGAACGCTACATCAAGGAAGCCGTCGTCGTTTCGGGCGATAGCCCCGTGCTGCTCGACAGCTACCTCTCTGGTGCCGTCGAGATCGACGTCGATGCCCTCTCGGATGGCAAAACCGTCCACGTCGCGGGCATCATGCAGCACATCGAAGAGGCCGGCGTCCACTCCGGCGATAGCGCCTGCTCGCTCCCGCCCTACTCGCTCTCCGATGAAATCATTGCCGAAATCACCCGTCAAGCCCATGAACTCGCCCTTTCTCTGGGCGTCGTCGGCCTCATGAACGTGCAATTCGCAGTGAAGAACAACGAGGTCTACCTTATCGAAGTGAACCCGCGCGCCTCGCGCACCGTGCCTTTCGTCGCCAAAGCCACCGAC
The DNA here is from genome assembly GCA_023260655.1 of Paracoccaceae bacterium. Classification (GTDB taxonomy): domain Bacteria; phylum Pseudomonadota; class Alphaproteobacteria; order Rhodobacterales; family Rhodobacteraceae; genus UBA9554. Next base: position 821 of record JALQUU010000064.1, read on the forward strand.
AGCGCGATTGCCTCCATCGCCGCGCGCCTCATGGCGGGCGAGCCGATGTCGAACTTCCCGCTCCGCGCCGCCTACCCCGCAGGCGTCGGCCCCGACAGCCCGCTGCCGCTCGCCGATGCCATGACCCTCGCCGATCCGAAAACCCCGTGGTTCTCGGTCAAAGAAGCCGTGCTCCCCTTCGCCCGCTTCCCCGGCGTCGACACGCTCCTCGGCCCGGAAATGCGCTCCACCGGTGAAGTCATGGGATGGGATCGCTCCTTCCCCCTCGCCTTCCTCAAGGCGCAGATGGGCGCAGGCACGCACCTGCCGGAAGAAGGCAAAGTCTTCGTCTCGATCCGCGACGATGACAAAACCGCCGACATGGCTGCCGCACTCCGCGACCTCGACGCGATGGGCTTCGAAATCGTCGCCACCGAAGGCACCCAGAAATGGGCCGCCGAACAGGGCATCAAAGCCAACAAGGTGAACAAGGTCTACGAGGGCCGCCCGAATATCGTGGATCAGCTGAAAGACGGCGCCATCGCGCTCGTCTTCAACACCACCGAAGGCGCGCAAGCCATCGCCGACAGCCGCGACATCCGCCGCGTCGCCCTCTACGACAAGATCCCCTACTTCACCACCGCCGCAGGCTCCATGGCCGCCGTCCAAGCCATGAAAGAACGCGGCGAAGGCTACCGCGTCCGCACCCTGCAAGGCTAAACGCGGTCACACCTACCAAACACAAAAGCCGGGCCCCGCGCCCGGCTTTTTCATTATCTGTCTACTTTGCCTCAACGATCCAATTCACGCTCAAGATTGACCCGAAACCGCTCGGCCTCGGCAGTGGCCTCTCGCATCAAGGCGTCAAAATCATCCGGCGGATTGCCGCTCTCCAACATGGCTCGAAACGTGGCATAGGCGTCGGTCTTGCTGCCGTAGGCGCGGAGCGTCGCATCATCATTCACCCATGCCAGCACGATCACTTTGGCCTCGGAATTGAAACGATAAAACAAGCGGTATTGCTGGAAGAATTTCGCCCGAAACCAATGCTTCCTCTGATCTCCAAGCGTTTCCCCTTGCCGAAACGCAGGCCCTCCCGGATCAGCCGGGATCACCTCTGAAATCAGCCGGAAAATCGCGGCCAGCCGCTTCGTGCAGTTCTTCTTCTGCCAATTCTCCGGATCGCGCTGCCGACGCTCTTCAACCTCACCAATCAGCGCTTCCAACTGCTCCAGAAAAATCGGATGCGCGAAGAAGGACCATCCGTTGACAACCAGCGGCGCGTCCAAACGCCCCGAACCGCTCGTCATTCGTCCTCTGGCGAAAGCGCCTCATCCAGATCAAGCCCAACTTCACCCACCAACGCCTTGAGGCGATCCTGCAAAGCGCCGCTGAACCCACGAATGCGCTCGGGGTGTGCCGTGATATCGGCTTCGATCAGATCGAGAAAAGCCCCCAACGCAGGATCTTCCGCGTCAATTCGCATGGGCTCGATATAAACCCGCCCGCTCGGCTCGGTGCAGTAGCGGATCTTGTCCCCCTTGTTCAGCTTCAATTGCTTACGCACACCAAGAGGCACTGTCGTCTGATAGCGTTCGGTCAGGGTGGACACGTCTTCAGCAAGCGTCGCCATAGCAGAATCCATATTGGGATGTGGGGCAGTGAAGAGGTAATGCATTTGCATTGTCACGTCAAGTTTGAGGGTTGAAGCGGCAGCACGTCACAGGTCGTTATCGCAGAACTGCCTTAAGGAAGAGCTAACGGCCCTCACCCCTCCAGCACCGCAATCGCCTCCGCTGCCGTCATCTCCCCGCGTGCCCAAGCGGTCAGGGCTTCGTCTTGTTTCGCCGCCTCCCCGAACAGGGGCCGCGGTTTGATCTCGTCCAGCCGCTTGAACTCCCGCAGCGTGTCGTCCCCGTCCAGAAGCCCCGAAAGCCGCGCCAGCATGAAGGCGCGCAGCACGTCGTTCATCCGTGGCCCGTATCCCTCCCCCATCGAGTGGAAGAACCGCAGCACGTCCTTCTCCACCCAGAATGTCACCTTCTCTTTCTGTTGAGGGTAACGGGCCTGCGCGATCTCGGTCCATTCGCCGGGGATGCGGCGCGCGCTCAGAACGGGGGCGTGGAGGTCCCATTCCAACTGGGCCAGCACGTCCCTCAGGTAATGCAGGTTCTGCGCTTCGATCTTGGTCCGGGTCTGGCGCTTGGGGCTGGGCATCGGGGGTCCTCGCATCGGTTGATGCCCGGAAACCTACCCGAGAGGCCGTTAACGAAGCCCCAGCCCACCGCGCGGAACGTCATGACGCAAGCCATACGCATTCCAGACGCAATCCATACGCTTCGGAAATCGGGTTTTTCAGACGGTTTCGTCTTCGAGATGGAGCTTCATATCGATGAGGATCTGCTGCAACGCCACCGTCTCCCGCAGCAATCTCTTGGCCTCGTTGACCGAGATTTTCCCGTCCTCGATGGACTGGTTATACTCCGCCATCAACATCGCGAAACGCTGCGAGCAGCGTGATAACATACTGATTTATAACGCCTTTTCGCGTCGTATTCTCGCCGCGCCCCTCATGGCTCAGCGTGATCCCCCGCAAATCCGCCAAGGCCGCCGTCGCATGCGGAAAAGAGGCCGCCGCTTCCAACTGGGCCACAGTGTCGATGGGCATATAGCGGTCTTGGTGCTCGGCATGCACGGAATAATACCGCCCCAAAGTCGCCTTCGATTTCCCCGAAATTTCACAAGCCGCCTCGATGCCGACATCCTTCACCAGAGCCTCTGTGTGCTTCTTCAGATAGCTGCTCATCGCGGTCCTTCCTATCCCCTTGGGTGGCGTGGAAATCCTTTAGTCCTTTCCCATTACTGAATTTCGTCGCCCCTGTTATTTATAAAACAATCTCAACAGCTTCCGGGATTGTGCGAGTAAACGGTGCCCCCCGGCACCGTAGGGTGGGGGAAGTCCGCTTCGCCACCGGAACGGGTAAATGGTGAGGCCGTCAGGGCGCCGTAGAAGCGTGCCTGACGGCTTTAGTCCCGGTCATCCTCAGGCTGTCCACTCACGGACGGACTTCCCCCATTCTCTCCACTTGCAGCCTGTCGAACCGGCCGTTAATTCCTTGTTCATGGCCAAGCTCTACTTCCATTACTCGACGATGAACGCAGGCAAATCGACAATCCTGCTGCAAGCGTCCCACAATTACCGCGAACGCGGCATGGAAACCTTTCTTCTCACCGCCCGCTTCGATACGCGCGCCGGAGAAGGCCGGATCGCCAGCCGCATCGGCATCGGGGAAACCGCATCGACCTTCACCTCGGAGGACGACCTTTTTTCCCTTATTTCCAATCGCTTAGAAGAAGGACCCGTCGCTTGCATCTTCCTCGACGAGGCACAGTTCCTCACCAAGGATCAGGTCTGGCAACTCGCCCGCGCCGTGGATGATCTGGGCGTTCCGGTCATGGCCTATGGCCTCCGCGTCGACTTCCGGGGCGAGCTGTTCCCCGGCTCCGCCGCGCTCCTCGCACTGGCCGACGAGATGCGCGAGGTTCGCACCATCTGCCATTGCGGCAAGAAGGCAACCATGGTCGTCCGGAAGGGCCCAGATGGCAAAGCGCTCAAAGACGGCGCACAGGTGCAGATCGGTGGCAACGAAACCTACGAAAGCCTCTGCCGCCGCCACTGGCGCGAAGCTGTCGGCGACACCCCCTGCTAATCCCCGCTCAACCGCTAGCGGTAAGCTGGCGCACTGCGGCAAACCTGTTAACCTGACGGAAATCAGGTCAATACGGGGTGTGAAATGGTGCGGGGCTGTCTGAAAAATCCGGTTTTACTCGCCCTTGCCTTGGCTCTCGCCCTGCTCTGCCCCCAAGAATCATCCGCGCAAAACCGTCCCGCCGTAGAATCCCAATTCCGCTCTTGGCTCGAACAAACGATCTGGCCCAAGTCCCGCGCCATGGGCGTTTCCCGCAAAACCTTCGACGCGGCCTTCGCAGGCGTTACCCTTGATTGGGACCTGCCAGACCTCGTCTCCCCCGGCAGCAAACCGCAAACAACCAAAGCCCAGCGCCAAGCCGAATTCGGCTCCCCGGGCGCTTATTTCAACGCGAAAACAGTCGGTTCCACCACCGAAACAGGCCGCCAGATGGCGCGCAAACACGCCAAGCTTCTGACCCAACTCGAAGCCCATTACGGCGTGCCCGGCCATATCCTGCTGGCGATCTGGGGCCGGGAATCCGGCTACGGCCGCGTGGCCATCAAGTACAACGCTTTCCGCGTTCTCGGCACCAAGGGCTTCATGTCCACCCGCGCGCGCTATTTCACCGATGAACTCCTCGCCGCCCTGCAAATCGCCGAAGCGGGTCACGTCGCACCGCAGGCCATAAAATCCAGTTGGGCCGGCGCCTTGGGCCAACCCCAATTTATGCCGACGAACTTCCTGAAATACGCAGCTGATGGCGACGGTGACGGCAAGGACGATATCTGGTCTTCGGAGGCTGACACCTTGGCCTCCATCGCCTATTACCTCGCGCAACACGGCTGGGTGAAAGGGCGCGACTGGGGCTTCGAAATCACTCTTCCGGCCTCGGCTTCCTGCGCTTTGGAAGGCCCCGATCAGGGCCGGAAAATCCGCGATTGGACCACCCTCGGCATCACCCGCGTCTCAGGGAAACCCTTTCCCGCCAACGAGATGCAAGGCGACGGTTTCCTGATGCTCCCCGCTGGCCGCAATGGCCCGGCCTTCCTTGTCACACCGAACTTCTATGTGCTGAAGGCCTACAACATGTCCGATCTCTATGCGCTCTTCATCGGCCATATCGGCGACAGGATCGCCTATGGCGCGAAGGACTTCTCGCGCAAATGGGGCAAGGTCGGCGGCCTTTACCGCTCGGATGTCGCGGCCATGCAACGCGCCTTGGAGAAGAAGGGCCATGACGTCGGTGGCGCGGATGGGCTTCCCGGTTTCAAAACCCGCCGCTCCATCGGGCGCTGGCAGGAAGCCACAGGCCAAACGCCCACATGCTTCCCCGAAGCCGCGATGAAAGGCAAACTCCGCTAAGCGAGGCCTTACGCGCGTTCAACCAGAACCGACCCCACGGAATAGCCCGCGCCAAAGGAGCAGATCACGCCTTTATCGCCGGGCTGCAAATCGCCCGAATGCTTCGCGAAGGCGATGATCGAACCGGCCGACGAGGTGTTCGCGTATTCCTGCAAAATATTCGGCTGTTCCCCGTCCACGGGTTCCCGGCCGAGCACCTTGCGCCCCACGAAATCGTTCATGCCCTTGTTGGCCTGATGCAGCCACATGCGCTTCAGATCCGCAGGCGCGACGCCCTCGGCCTCCAGATGCGAAAGGATATGCGCCGAGACCATCGGCACCACTTCCTTGAACACCTTCCGGCCTTCCTGCATGAACTGCATATCGCGCCGATCGGCCACACCATCCGGGCGCGTGCGGCGCAGGAAGCCGTTGTTATTGCGGATATTGTTGGAAAACTCGGTCGCGCAACGCGTCGAAATCACGTTGAAATGCGCGCCCTTCGCATCCTCTTCCCGCTCCAGAACCGTCGCCGTTGCCACATCGCCAAAGATGAAATGGCAATCCCGATCCCGCCACTCAAGGTGCCCCGACGTGATCTCTGGGTTCACTACAATCGCCTTTCGCACCGAGCCCGAACGGATCATATCCGCCGCCGCCTGAATGCCGAACGTGGCCGAGGAACAGGCCACGTTCATATCGAACGCAAAGCCACCTGCCCCCAGAAGCTTCTGGATTTCGATGGCCACTGCCGGATAAGCCCGCTCCAGATTGGAGGCGGCACAGATCACCAGATCAATCTCTTCGCCCGCAACACCCGCCTGCGCCAAGGCTTTCTGGCAGGCATCAAGCGCGATTTCCGCCATGATCCCCGGCTCGTCATCCGCGCGCTGCCGCAATCGCGGATACATCCGCGTCGGGTCCAGAACGCCTTCCTTGTCGAGCACATAGCGCTGCTCGATCCCCGAAGCCTTGAAGATGAACTCCGTCGAGGAATGCGGCTTGGCCTCTACTGTGCCCGCCTCGATCTCCGCCGCATGTTCGGCGTTCCAGAGGTCCGCGAAAGCGTTGTAGCTCTCCACCAATTCAGCATTGGTGATAACGTTCTCCGGCGTAAACACGCCCGTTCCGGTGATGGCGGGTTGGTACATCTCGTCTCTCCTCGGCAGGTCCACCCACTTCGGCCATCAGGCCGGGTTGGGTCAACCCCTGTCAAACGGCATTCGGCAGCGATTTGCCTGCAAAATAGGCTTCCAGATTGTCAACAACCATCATCCCCATAGAGGTCCGCACATCCAGCGCAGCCGTCCCGAGATGCGGCAGCAGAACCACGTCTTCACGATTGCGCAGCTCCTCCGGCACCTTGGGTTCGAACTCGTAGACATCAAGCCCTGCGCCACCAATCTCGCCAGCCTCCAAGGCCGCGATCAAGGCTGCCTCATCCACCACATCGCCCCGCGCGATATTGATGAGCCGCCCATGTGGCCGCATCGCCTTGAACACATCGGCCCCGATCAGATGATGCGTTTCCGCGCCCCCCGGCGTTGCCACCACGAGCACATCAACCGATGCCGCCAGATCTTGCAGCGAGGCCACCTGCTCCGCCGGAAACTCCATCGGCTTGGCCGAGCGGTTGAAATAGCGCACCTGCATGCCGAAGCCGAAATGGCACCGCCGCGCAATCGCTTGCCCGATCCGCCCCATCCCCACGATGCCCACTGTCTTGCCGCTCAGATGAAGGCCCAGCATCTGCGTCGGATGCCAGCCTTCCCACTGGCCCGCCCGCACCATGCGCTCGCCTTCGCCCGCACGCCGCGCGCTCATCAGCATGAGCGTCATGGCGATATCCGCCGTCGCGTCCGTCACAGCCCCCGGCGTGTTCGATAAAGCCACACCCGCCGCCTTCGCCGCCACCACGTCGATGTGATTGTAGCCCACGCCGAAATTCGCAAGGAGCTTGCAGCGGGGTGCCGCCACATCCGCAAACACATCCGCGCGGAACAGATCGCCTAGCGTCGGCATCACGGCGTCATAATCCGCCAACGCCGCCCGCATCTCTTCGCCGCTCAAAGGCGCATTGGAGGGCCGCACCGTCAGATCAAAAAGCGCATCGGCGCGCGCAACAACGGCTTCCGGCAAAGGCCGCCCCAACAAGACTTTCGCTTTCATCAGAACAATCTCCCCCCGTTCGGCACATCTTTGTCCGGCGTCATCAACACCACCGCCCCATCGGCATCCGGAACGCCCAAAACCAGCACTTCCGAGATGAACTTACCGATCTGGCGCGGCGGGAAATTTACCACCCCCATCACCGATTTACCGACCAGCGTTTCCGGCGTGTAATGCACAGTCACCTGCGCCGAGGATTGCTTCACACCGATCTCGTCTCCGAAATCCACCCACATCTTGATCGCGGGTTTCCGCGCCTCCGGATAGGGCTCGGCGCGCACCACGGTGCCTTTGCGGACATCGACTTTCATGAAGTCGTCAAAACTGATCTCAGCCACGGGCCAACTCCCGGCTCCGGCGCGCTGCCGCAGCAACAGCCTTTTGCATCAAGGGCGGCAGGCCTGCCTCCTCGCTCATCAACACCTCAAGCGCCGCTTGGGTCGTGCCATTCGGCGAGGTCACATTCACCCGCAATTGTGCGGGCGTTTCGCTCGCGGCTTCCGCCAAAGCTCCCGCACCGCCCACAGTGGCTTTCGCCAATTGCATCGCCAATTCTGCCGAAAGCCCTTCCGCTTCCCCCGCTTTTGCAAGGCATTCGATCAGATGGAACACGTAAGCCGGTCCCGATCCGGAAACGGCCGTCACCGCATCCATCTGCCCTTCGTGCTCCAACCGCACAACCTGCCCCACTGCCGAAAGCAGCGTCTCTGCCAGATTCATCTGTGCAGCCGTTGCTACATCATTGCCGATGATCGCCGTAATCCCGCGCCCGACGGCTGCAGGGGTGTTGGGCATGGAACGCACAATCGGGCTGTCATCGCCGAAAATCGCCTCGAAGCTCTCGATCATCGTGCCTGCCGCGATCGAGACGAACAGTGTCTTGCCCCCACCCATCGACGCAATCGTCGACAGGGCAGCACCCATCATCTGCGGCTTGACCGCGATCAGAACAATCGCCGGATGCTCCGGTAAGGCCGCATTAATATTTACGCCTGTAGCTTTGAGCCACTCCGAGGGGTTTGGATCGATCACATGCACAGCACTTTTGGCCAGCCCACGATCCAGCCATCCGGCCAGAAGTGCAGAACCCATCTTGCCGCAGCCCAGAAGCACCAGCCCCCGCTGCGGGATATCTCCGAAGTCGGTCATTCGTATTCCCTCGCGTCTTTCCTTGCGAGGTTACGCGCGCCCGTAGGCCTCCGCAATCGCCACCTGCATCGCATCCGCAGGCGTCCGGTCGCCCCAAGCCACAAGCTGCAACGCCGGATAGTAGCGCTCGGCGCTCAGAACCGCCGCGCGGATCATCGTGTCGATCTGGTCGGGGCAGGCCATTTGCCCCCCGGCAAGGATCAGGCCATAGCGCCAAACCATCAGCTGCTGCTCGCTCCAGAAGCTGAGCGCCCCAGCCCAGCACTGGTCGTTGATTTCGTTCAGCGTCTCGTAGATCACGGGCAACCGCGCTTCCGGCGGCTCCATCTCGAAGGTGCAGATCAAGCGCAGCGTCTCGTCATACTCGGACCACGCCAGCGTAATCGAATAGGTCCGCCACTGGCCCTCGATGGCCATTGCGATCTGATCTTGCCCAAGTCGGTCGAAGTCCCACTCGCACTCGGTCGCAAGGGATTCAACGATATCGATGGGGTGAAGGTCGTCCGACAGGTAGCTTTCTGAAAGGGCCATGCCAATCTCCTCCAAGTTGCGCCGAGGCAGTTTCTTGTCTCAACGGCTAGCGAGAAACGCTAGGAACAGATGAATAGCCATATGCTCCTACGAGATATGGTGGGCCAGCCTTGGGCGCGCTGTAAAGCAAAATCTTGGGGATAACCCCGATATGTTGTGGATGAAATCGGTGGGGGCGCAATTAATGGCGCTGTTCAGAGGCTCCGCCCCGGCTTCCGCCCCAAAACAGGCTCCGCCGAGGGTTTCAGAACGCTCAGGGGTTTGCGCACCTTCTGGGCAAGGCCCCCTCCAGCAGGCGCATGCACCCGCTTCGTCGCCTCCACCATCAGAACGCCGCCCGCCATCACCATAGAGAACCGCGCCCCGAAGCCTTCCCAAACATCCGCCGTCTTCCGCCAGAACCGCCGCGCCGACGGCATCTGGTAAAGCATCGCCGCATGGCGTTCCGGCATGAACGCATGCCGCTTCAACTGTGCCTCAAGCTGCCCCAGCGTGTAGGGGCGGCCATAGCCATAGGGCGTTGCGTCCGAACGAGACCACAGCCCCGCGCGGTTCGGCACGATGAACAGCGCCTTCCCCCCCGGCCCCAGAACGCGCCACGTTTCTTCCAGAAGCGCCGAAGGCTGTTCGGAGGTCTCAAGCCCGTGCAGCATGATCAATCGGTCCACCATGCCTGTCTCGATGGGCCAGAGCGTTTCCTCACAGAGCACCGAAACATTCGCCAAACCCGCAGGCCACGGCATCACCCCTTGCGGCCCCGGCATCAAGGCAATCACCCGCCGTGCTTCATCCAGATAGGGCCGCAACAAGGGTGCAGCGAACCCGAACCCGACCACCGTCTGATGCGCCGCTTCCGGCCAGAACCGCTGCACCTGGCCGCGCACAACCTTCTGCGCCGCGCGCCCCAAGGCGCTGCGATAATAGAAGTTCCGCAAATCTTGCACGTCCAGATGCATTGCACCCCCGCCCCGCTTGGGCCACTCTGGGGCAAACCATAAGAGCGACAGGAAAAGATTGCCATGCCCCTTCAGATCGTCACGGTCCCCTGCCTGAAAGACAACTACGCCTATCTGGTTCATGATCCGGCCACAGGCGTCACTTGCGTTGTCGATGTGCCCGAACCGCAGCCGATCCTTGACGCGCTGAAGGCCCACGGCTGGAAAGCCGATCTGGTCCTTCTCACCCACCACCATTGGGACCATGTTGACGGCCTTCCGGGCCTCCTTGCCGAACATCCCGCCAAAGTCGCCGGTACCACCGCCGACGCCCACCGCCTCCCGAAGCTCGACATCGCGCTCGCCGAAGGCGATAGCTTCGCCATCGGCTCCGAAACAGGCGCGGTGATCGACGTTTCCGGCCACACGCTCGGTCACATTGCCGTGCACTTCCCTGCTTCTGCCGTCGTCTTTACCGCCGACAGCCTGATGGCTATGGGCTGCGGCCGCCTCTTCGAAGGCACCCCCGCCCAGATGCACGACAGCCTGCAAAAGCTGGCCGCTCTACCCCCCGAAACACTGGTCTGCTCGGGTCACGAATACACCGAAAGCAACGTCAGCTTCGCGCTGACCATCGAACCCGGAAACCCCGCGCTACAAGCCCGCGCCGCCCAAGTGGCCAAAGCGCGCAAGGAAGGGCAGCCCACGGTTCCTTCGTCGCTGGCGGAAGAACTGGCCACAAACCCCTTCCTGCGCGCCCACAGCCCCGAAATCCGTGCCACCATGAACCTGCCAACTGCACTGGACGCCGAAGTTTTCACCGCCGTCCGCGCCGCGAAAGACCGTTTCTAACGCTCATCGCACCCGCATCCGTTAAGTTTGATAGGAAATGTGAACGCAGTACGACAGAAAACACTTGAAGCTGCCCGCATGTAGACCAAACTTTAACTGTAGACGTTCACGGTGCCCACTCAGGCACCAAATCACAGGAGCACGGATCGTGCCTTCATTCTCGCCCTCTCTCGAAAAGTCGATCCACGCAGCCTTGGCTCTCGCCAATGCACGTCGGCACGAGTTTGCTACGCTCGAGCACCTCCTGCTCGCGCTCATCGACGAGCCGGACGCGAACCGCGTGATGAAAGCCTGCTCGGTCGATACGGAGGATCTGCGAGCCACGCTCGTCGAGTTCATCGACGACGAATTGCAGAACCTCATCACCGACATCGACGGCTCCGAAGCCGTCCCCACCGCCGCCTTCCAGCGCGTGATCCAGCGCGCGGCGATCCACGTCCAAAGCTCGGGCCGCACCGAGGTGACAGGGGCAAACGTTCTGGTCGCGATCTTCGCCGAGCGCGAGTCGAAC
>JALQUU010000065.1:0-8903 GCA_023260655.1 Paracoccaceae bacterium
GGCATCCGCCATGACCTGATCGACGCCGTGCTCGCCATGCCCGGCAACGATGACCTCACCCTCCTCGTGAAGCGCGCCGAGGCCCTCAACGCCACGCTCGCCACCGAAGACGGCGCGAACCTCGTGCAAGGCTTCAAGCGCGCGAACAACATCCTCACCCAAGCCGAAGCCAAGGATGGCGTCGAATACAGCTTCGGGGCCGAGGCCAAATTCGCCGAAACCGATGAAGAGCGCGCGCTCTTTGCCGCGCTTGATACCGCTGAAGCCGCCATTGCCCCCGCGATGGAAAAAGAAGACTTCGCCGCCGCCATGGCCGCGATGGCAGGTCTCCGCGCTCCGGTGGACGCCTTCTTCACTGCTGTGCAGATCAACACCGACAACCAGATCGTGCGCCGGAACCGCCTCAACCTCCTGAGCCGTATCCGCACCCTCTGCCTCTCGGTCGCAGACCTCACGAAACTCGACGGCTGACACGATATGTGACACCCCCGCGCTTGCAATGGCAGGCGCGGGGGGCCATGCTGCGCGCGAAAACAGGAGTCGCCGCAGTGCAGCACGTGGACCTCGGGCAAGACCCAAACGTCACCTTCATCACGCCCACCTCGCCGATGTCGCCATCGACGCATGGTGGCCGCGCGAAATGCCTGCAGCGCCTCGTGCGCCTCGACCTCCCCGTGCCCAAAACCGTCGCACTCTCCTTTGATACGGTCCACCGGATCGCCGCAGGCGAACGCCTTGATATGGAACGGATTTTGGCTCCCTTCGGCGCGGCACCTCTCCTCTGCGTGCGCCCGTCCTCGCAGGACTCCGATTGGGGCGGCCCCGGTGCTATTCTCAACATCGGCATGAATGATGCCCGCTACATCGACATGTGCGATGAACACGGGCCGGAAGCCGCCGCCAGCGCCTATATCCGCTTCGTGCAAAGCTACGCCGTGCACGTCGCCCGCCTCGACCCCGACATTTTCGATGACGCAAGCCCCATGGGCCCCGATGGCCTCACCGAAATGCTCCGCGCCTACGAGGATGAAACCGACGAACCCTTCCCCCAAGACCCTGGCCGCCAACTGGCCGAAGTGCTCCGCTCCATGGCGCGGGCATGGGAAGGCACCACCGCGCGGCTCTTGCGCCAAGCCAAAGGCGCACCCGCCGACGCGGGCCTCGGCCTTGTCGTGCAGGAAATGGCGCTCGGGCTAGGGCAGGGGAGCGGCGAATGCGGCTCCGGCGTAATCCAGCTTGCCAATTCCCAAACCGGCCTGCCGCAAATTACGGGTCGCTACCTCTCGCAAAGCCAAGGCCGCGATGCGCTCTCCGAGGCGGAAGCGATCTTCCTCAGCCGCGATCCGCGCGGCTCCTCGCTCGAAGACCTCGCGCCTGAGGCCTATGCCGATCTGATCCGGATCACCGGCGTGATGCGCAAGAAACTCCGCGAGGAAATGCAGGCCGAGTTCACCATCGAGGATGGCCGCGTCCATATTCTCGACGGCGTCCGCATCCCGCGTTCGGCCCGCGCTGCGGTGCAAATCGCGGTGCGCTTGGCCGAAGATGGCATCATCCCGCGTGAAGAAGCACTGATGCGCGTTGAACCCCGCGCCATCAACGAGCTTCTGCACCGCCAAGTCGATCCAGAAGCCTCGCGTGACCGGATCGCCAAAGGCATCGCCGCCAGCCCCGGTGCCGCCTCTGGCCGCATCGTCTTCTCCGCCGCCGAGGCGCAGGCCTCCGCCGCACGCGGCGAGCCTTGCATCCTCGTGCGCCGCGAAACCTCGCCCGAGGATATCCGCGGCATGCATTCTTCCGTCGCCGTTCTCACCGAACGCGGCGGAATGACCAGCCACGCCGCCGTGATCGGGCGCGGCATGGGCCTGCCTTGCGTCGTAGGTGCGTCGGATATCAAGTTCGACGCCCGCAAGAACGCGCTCGTCGCCCCTGATGGCCGCTTGTTCCGTGCAGGCGACGTGATCACCGTCGATGGCTCCACGGGCGACGTTCTCGCAGGCGAAGCGCCCATGCTCGAAGCCGCACAGGATGACGCCTTCCAGACCCTGATGGCTTGGGCCGATGACGTCCGCGATATCGGCGTCCGCGCCAATGCCGACACTCCGGCAGACGCTCAAACCGCCCGGAGCTTCAAAGCGCAAGGCATCGGCCTTTGCCGTACCGAACACATGTTCTTCGAAGCAGACCGTCTCACCGTGATGCGCGAGATGATCTTTGCCGATAGCCCCAAGGATCGCCGCGCCGCGCTGGATCGGCTCCTGCCGATGCAACGTGCTGACTTCACGGAACTTTTCCGGATCATGGAAGGCACGCCCGTCTGCATCCGCCTCTTCGACCCGCCGCTCCACGAATTCCTCCCCGCCGACCGCAACGGCATGCGGGAGCTCGCAGAAGCGCTCGATCTGCCGCTCTCGGATGTGACGCGCCGCGTCGAGGAACTCAGCGAATATAACCCCATGCTCGGGATGCGCGGCGTTCGTCTCGGCATCACCATGCCCGAAATCTACGACATGCAGGCCCGCGCCATTTTCGAAGCCACAATCGAGGCCAGCCGCGATGGCAAGCCCGTGGTGCCGGAAGTCATGATCCCGCTCGTTTCGGCCAAACGCGAAGTCGAACTGGTGAAAACCCGCATCGATGCCGTGGCGGCTGCCGTCCGCACCGAGAAGGGCCGCGATTTTACCTATCGTCTGGGTGTTATGGTCGAAACCCCGCGCGCCGCACTCCGTTCCGCCGAGATCGCCCCCCATGTCTCGTTCCTTTCCTTCGGCACGAACGACCTCACACAAATGACCTACGGCCTCTCGCGCGATGACGCGGGCCGCTTCATGTCGGCCTATGTCCAGCAGGGGGTTTTCCCCGAGGATCCCTTCCACATGCTCGACATTGACGGGGTGGGCGAGCTTCTCCAAATCGCTGCCCAAAGAGGCCGTGCTGCACGCCCCGAGTTGACTCTTTCGATCTGTGGCGAGCACGGCGGCAACCCCGAATCAATCGCTTTCTGCCGGGCCAACGGGTTCACCTATGTGTCCTGTTCTCCTTTCCGTGTGCCTGTCGCGAGGCTTGCCGCAGCCCAGCTATCCGTTAGGGAAAAGATCGGCGAGACCCCCCGTCTTACCCGCTGAAACTAAACGGAAAACACGGTCTCCTTTCGGATTACACCTTCCGGAATAGGCAAAAGCCTGCCTACTGTGCTGGCGGTTGTGCTTTACCCGAGAGGGAAGCTTCGCTATGGGCGCTCCTGTTTTGGCCAGCCCAAGGCCCGTCGATCAACCGATGGCGCACAGGCGAAGCTGAAGGAGACACCTATGACCCGGTTCATTCTGACCCTGGCACTGGCGCTTTTCTGTGCCCTTCCCGCACAGGCCGACACCTCCGTCGTGCGCCTCCTGAAAACCGAGGCCGATGGCCTCAAAGGGCTCTCGAAGTCCCGCGTCGAATGGCTGATGAAAGGCCATGCAGGCACCCGTGTGTCCTACACCGACGATTTTCTCTCCGGCCTGCCCAAAGCCCGTGGCGGTCAGGAATGGAAATGCCTCGCCGAAGCGCTCTACTTCGAGGCGCGCAGTGAAACCGTCGAAGGCCAGTTCGCCGTTGCCGAAGTGATCCTCAACCGCGTCGACAGTGCCCGCTTCCCCGATACGGTCTGTGGTGTTGTGAACCAGGGCACAGGCCGCAAGCACGCCTGCCAGTTCAGCTACACCTGCGATGGCCGTGCCGAGACGATTGCCGAGCCGAAAGCCTATGAGCGCGTGGCCAAGGTTGCCAAGCTCATGCTCGCAGGCGCCCCGCGCCAACTCACCGATGGCGCCACCTATTACCACACCTCCGGCGTGAAGCCGAAATGGTCGCGCAAATTCGCCCGCACGACCACAATCGGGGTGCATCAATTCTACCGTCCCGGTCAAAAGCTCGCTAGCAACTGAGCCATGCCCTGACGCATTCAAGGCCCGAGGTGCCGTTTGGTGCCTTGGGTCTTCTGCTGTCGCGGGTTAAACGGGGGCAACTGCGAACGGAGGGCGAGATGTCCAACGAAATCACATGGGCCTTCGCCCACCCGATCCAGCGCTCGGAAGCCACGGCCGAGGGCCCGCTCGATCGCATCAGCCTCCGCGACCATATCGTCGAAGTCGAGATCGGTGCCTTTCAGCAGGAACGCGGCCTCACACAGCGCATCTGCTTCAACGTCGTCGTCGAGGTTCGCCCCCACGATAACGATCTGGGCGACGATGTGGACCGCATCCTCTCTTACGACAAAGTCACCGAGGCCATCGCCGCTGAACTCGCCGCCGAGCGCCTGAACCTTCTCGAAACGCTGGCCGAACGCGTCGCTGAACGCGTCCTCCTCGAACCCCTCGCGATGCGCGTCTTCATCCGTATCGAGAAGCTTGATCGTGGCCCCGGTGCCCTTGGTGTCGAAATCGTCCGCGCCCGCAAACCCGCCGCGCCGCCCATCCCCGAGGATCGCCCGCATCCCCGCGTCGTTTTTCTGTCGAACGCCGCCGTCGCCGCGCCGCATCTGCCCGAGTGGCTCGACCAGCTCGAAGCCGAAGGCCGCCCGATCATCCTTTGCGTCGGTGCTTCTGATACGCCCGCCCCGCAAGTGCCGCACAAAATGGCGCAGCGCCGGATCGATCTTCTCGCCATCGAACAGAACGCATGGGTTCTCGCCGCCCGCGACAAGCGCTGTGTCGTCGTCAGCACCCGCACCGAGCTCGATTGGGCGATGCGCCATGATCGCATGTCGGTCTGGGCCCCCTCCAAGATCGTGCTCGACGCCGTAGACGGCCCTTCGGCCAGCCCCCGCGATGCTTTGGCGCTTGTCCATTGGTTCGCCCGCGCGATGAAGGCACAATCCATGCTCGTGATCGGGGCCGAAGCCCCCGTGGCCGAGGATATGCCTTTGAGTGCCATCGCCGCCGACGTGCATCTTCTGCCCTGACTTGCGAGACGCCCGCGCCCGTGGCACATCGCACCCATGATCTACACGCGCCCCATTCCGCAAACCGACCCCGCCCGCCCCGCTGATGCGCTGCCCCTCGCGGGCGGCTGGGCGTGGTTTACCCATGTGGAACTCCTCTCGCGCAGCGCCCCCCCGCGCATCGTGCACCATTCTGATCTTTCGCCCGAAACCCTCGTGCCCCTCACCGCCGCGCGCCCCGATTTCGCAGGCCTCTCCATGGCCCGGCCTCAAATCATGGGCATCCTCAACGTCACGCCTGACAGTTTCTCTGACGGCGGCAAACACAACGCTCCCGACGCCGCGCGCGCCCACGCCGCTGAAATGGCCACCGAAGGGGCCGACCTGATCGACGTCGGCGGCGAAAGCACCCGCCCCGGAGCCGAAACCGTGGCCGACGCCGAAGAAATCGCCCGCACCGCCCCCGTGATCGCCTCTCTCAAAGGCGGTTTGCCGATGTCCATCGACACCCGCAAAGCTGCTGTTGCCGCTGCCGCCCTCGATGCGGGCGCAGCCATCGTCAATGATGTTTCGGGCTTCACCTATGATCCGGCCCTCGCGCCCCTCTGCGCAGACCGCCAAGCGCCCGTCTGCATCATGCATGCGCAAGGCGATCCGCAAACCATGCAGCAGAACCCACATTACAAAGATGTTCTGCTCGACGTGTATGATTTTCTGGCCGAACGCCTTACTGCCCTCGAAGCCATGGGTATCCCGCGCGCCCGTATGATGGTCGATCCCGGCATCGGTTTCGGCAAAACCCAAGACCATAACCTCGCGCTCCTGCGCCGGCTCTCGCTCTTCCACGCGCTCGGCGTGCCTGTGCTCCTTGGCGTCTCGCGCAAGCGCTTCATCGGCACCATCGGCAAAGCCACCGATCCCGCCGCCCGCGTGCACGGCTCCGTCGCTCTGGCTCAAGCCGCCGTAGGGCAGGGGGTTCAGATGATCCGCGTGCACGATGTCTTCGCCACACGCTCGGCCCTCTCCCTTTGGGACGCCCAAATAGGTTGACCCGAAGCGCCCCTCCGGTCACCTTTTCGGGGCATAGACAGGAGGATTTGACGATGAAATTTGTAATAGCCGCCGCTCTTTGCGCCTTTGCCGCCCCCGCCTTCGCGATGGATGCCACCCTTGGCGCGCCTTGGGACGGGAAGAAGGTCCCGAAAGGCCAGCAATGCCGCTTGCATGGGGGCAAGCCCTCCACGCCTCCGATCAGCGTCTCCGGGATCCCTGCCGGCACGGCGTTCATCATCGGTGAATTCAACGACCGTGATTACCCGCCCCTCTCCACCAAAGGCGGTCACGGCACGATTTCCTGGCCTGTCAAAGGCGCGAAAGCAACGCTTGGTGCGATTGAAGAGAATGCCGCCACCGGCAAGGGCGGCGCGCAAGCCATGAAGAAAGCCCGCTCTACGGGCGAATATGCTTCCAAAGGCTATCTCGCCCCGTGCTCCGGCGGGCGCGGCAACCGCTATTTCGTCGATCTGAAAGCGGTCGATGGCGCGGGTAAAGTGCTCGATAAGGTCCGTGTCGAGATGGGGCGCTACTGAAACATCCGTTTCAGCGTCGCCCATTGCCCGATCACCAATCCGGCGAGGATCAGCCCCAAGGCCGCGAAGAAGCGCCAAGGCAGGTCCTCGCCCAGAACCGCCCAGCCAAACACCACAGACCAGAGCGGCACTTGGTAATTCACCAAGGTCATGAACACCGATCCCACCGAGCGGATCAGAAATACGCGAATAAGCGCTGCTAAAGCCGTCGGCACGAAGCCGAGGAACAGGATCGCAAGCCCCAGCCCAATCCCCACCCATCCCGGCACGCCTTCCGCAATCAGCATCAAAGGCAGCATCAGCGCTGCGCCCACTGCCAAGGTCATCGTCGCCATGGTGATCGAATCCATGTTTGGCGCCCGCCGCGTCAGGATCGAGGAAATCGCGTAGCTCACCGTTGCCGCAAGGCAGGCCAACTGCCCCCACCCTTCCATCCCCACGCCAAGCTGCATCACCCCCGGCCCGATCAGCACCAAAGCGCCCGCAAACCCGAGCGTCACCCCCATCACCCCGCGCCGCGTCATCCGTTCATCGGAAAACCAATGCGCTAAGGGCAGAACGAACAAGGGCAGTGCCGCCATCGAGATCCCCGCAAAAGCCGAAGGCACATGCGTCAGCCCCCAGGAGAGCAGGAAGAACGGTAAAGCCGTGTTGAGAAGCCCGATCACCATCAGCCACGGCCAAGCCCCCTTGGGCGGCATCGGCCTGCGCATCGCGATCATCAGCCCCAGAAGCGAAACCGCCCCCAACACCACCCGCGCCGTCGCCACTGTGAACGGCCCGTAGCCGCGCAGCGCCAAGGCCATCACCATGAAGGTGCCGCCCCAGATCAGGCCCAAAGCCAGAAGCGATCCCCAATGCTTCGGTGTCGGTTGCATCACTTGTCCTCAAAGCTGAAAAGGGGCGCCCGAAAGCGCCCCTCTGGAAGTCGTGGTCCGTCGCAACCGATCAGTTGCGCGCCTTGTCCACCATCTTGCCCTTGGAGATCCACGGCATCATCGCGCGGAGCTTCTCGCCCACTTGCTCGATCTGGTGTTCGTCGTTCAGGCGGCGGGTTGCCTTGAAGAAGGGCTGGCCAACCGAGTTTTCCTGCATGAAGTCACGCACGAACTTGCCGGTCTGGATGTCGCGCAGAACGGCCTTCATACGAGCCTTGGTCTCGTCGTAAGGCAGAATGCGCGGGCCCGACACGTACTCGCCGTATTCGGCGGTGTTCGAGATCGAATAGTTCATGTTCGCGATGCCGCCTTCGTAGATCAGGTCGACGATCAGCTTCACTTCGTGCAGGCACTCGAAATAGGCCATTTCCGGCTCGTAGCCAGCTTCCACGAGGGTCTCGAAGCCCATGCGGATCAGTTCGACGAGGCCACCGCAGAGAACGGCCTGTTCGCCGAAGAGATCGGTCTCGCATTCCTGACGGAAGTTGGTCTCGATGATACCCGAGCGGCCGCCACCGATGGCGGAGCAATAGGACAGGCCGATTTCCATGGCCTTGCCGGTGGCGTCGTTGTGGACGGCCACGAGGCAGGGCACGCCGCCGCCCTTGGTGTATTCGCCGCGCACGGTGTGGCCGGGGCCCTTGGGGGCCATCATGATCACGTCGACGCCGGGCTTGGGCTCGATGAGGCCGAAGTGCACGTTGAGGCCGTGGGCAAAAGCGATCGCCGAACCTTCGCGCAGATTGTCGTGGACGTATTTCTTGTAAGTCTCGGCCTGCAGCTCGTCCGGCATGGTGAACATGATGAGGTCGCACCAGGCGGCGGCTTCGGCGATGCCCATGACCTTGAGGCCTTCGGCTTCGGCTTTCTTGGCCGAGGGCGAACCTTCGCGCAGGGCGACGACGAGGTTCTTGGCGCCGCTGTCGCGCAGGTTCAGCGCGTGGGCGTGGCCCTGGGAGCCGTAGCCCAGAATGGCGACCTTCTTGTCCTTGATGAGGTTCACATCGCAATCGCGATCGTAATAGACGCGCATCTTTGCAGTCCTTTGATGAGGTTTCGATTGAGGCGCACCATATCGAATGGTGCGCGGATTGCGAGTGAAGGTCTTTGAGTATTTAAGGGCCAAAAGAATTTGCTATTCGTGTTTCTTTGAAATAGTGCGATATCTATGCTTGACGATACCGACCGCCGCCTTTTGCGCCATCTTCAGGATGACCCCTCGCTCGCTTTGCCCGAGTTGGCGGAGCTTTGCGGTCTGACCGCAGGCCGCGCAGGGCGGCGGATCGAGAAACTGCGCGAGGCGGGGATCATCAAGGGGCAGGAGGCGGTGATCGACTGGAAGGCGCTGGGCTTTGCTGTGGCGGTGTCGCTCAGGATCACCCTTGATAAGACAGCCTCCAGCGCCTTTGACGAGTTTCTCGGCGCCGCGCGTGGCGTGGCCGAGGTTATCGAGAT
>JALQUU010000065.1:9003-11028 GCA_023260655.1 Paracoccaceae bacterium
ACCCTTGATAAGACAGCCTCCAGCGCCTTTGACGAGTTTCTCGGCGCCGCGCGTGGCGTGGCCGAGGTTATCGAGATTCAGACGTTTCTCGGCCGCGTCGATGTGCGCCTGCATATCGTCGCCCGCGATTTGGGGCATTGGCAGACGATCTATCGCGAGAAGGTCCTCACACTCCCCCATATCGCCGATATCGAGGCGTTGATGACGGTGGCGACGGTCAAGATGGACGAGGCCCTGCCGCTATGACCCCGCTTGACGACCTCGACCGCAAGATCCTCAAGGCGCTTGCCGCCGACGCTTCGCTTTCCGCGAGCACGCTGTCGCGCCGCCTTGGCCTCAGCCAGCCGGCCACATGGCGGCGGATGCGGCGGCTGCAGGACGAAGGGATCATCGCGGGCCGCCGCCTCGTGCTCGATGCCGAGAAGCTCGGCTTCGGTGTTACGGTCTTTCTCGGCATCAAGCTCGCTGCCAAGGGCCGCGTGAGCCTTGAGGATTTCGAACGCGCCGTGACCTCGATCCGCGAGGTTCAGACGGTCGAGCACGTCCTTGGCCTTTATGACTATCGCCTGCGCGTCGTCGCCCGCGATCTGGCCGATTTCGAGCGCGTCCTGCGCCGCCGGATCATGACGCTGCCGGGCGTTGGCAACGTTGAGGCCAATGTCCTTCTGTCGGAAGAGCGCCGCCCGGGGCCTATCTGACGCAGGCTGCAACTTTGGCTTTGCAACCGGCCGCCGCCCTGCGTAGGTCTATTCCAAAAAGATAGGAGCCCTCCCATGACGCATTCGCCCGTTGATCCCGATGGCCTGATGGAATTCTCAGTGGTGTTCACCGACCGTTCGCTCAACCACATGAGCGCCAAGTTTCAAGGTGTCATGCGCGATATCTCGTCGATGCTGAAAGAGGTCTATAGCGCCGATCATGTCGCCATCGTTCCGGGCGGCGGCTCCTACGGGATGGAAGCGGTCGCCCGCCAGTTCGGCAACGCCTCCCACGCGATGATCGTTCGCAACGGCTGGTTCTCGTTCCGCTGGACCCAGATCTTCGACGCAGGCCAGTTCGCCGCCAAGACCACCGTCTTCAAGGCCCGCCAGACCGGCAACGACTCCCGCGCCCCCTTTGCGCCCGCCCCGATCGAAGAGGTGACCGCGGCAATCCGCGAGGCGCGCCCCGATGTGGTTTTTGCCCCCCACGTGGAAACCAGCGCCGGCCTGATCCTGCCCGACGATTATATCGCCGCCCTCGCCTCCGCCGCCCATGACGTGGGCGCGCTCATGGTCCTCGATTGCATCGCCTCGGGCTGTGTCTGGGTCGATATGAAGAAGACCGGCGTCGACGTGCTGATCTCGGCCCCGCAAAAGGGGTGGTCCTCAACCCCGGCGGCCGGCCTCGTGATGCTCTCGGAAAACGCGATGCAGCGCATGGCCGAGACCACCTCCAATTCCTTCGCGCTGGATCTCAAGAAATGGCACTCGATCATGGCGGCCTATGAAAACGGCGGCCACGCCTATCACGCCACCATGCCCACCGACAGCCTCGTGGCCTTCCGCGACACCATGGCCGAGACCCGCGAGCATGGCTTTGAAAAGCTGCGCGAGGCGCAATGGGCGCTCGGCAACGGCGTGCGCGAAATGCTCGCTGCCAAAGGGATCCGCTCGGTTGCCGCCCAAGGCTTTGCCGCCCCCGGCGTCGTCGTCAGCTATACCGACGATCCCGATGTCCAGAACGGCAAGAAGTTCGCCGCTCTCGGAATGCAGATCGCCGCGGGCGTGCCCCTTCAATGTGACGAACCCGCCGATTTCCGCACCTTCCGCTTGGGCCTCTTCGGCCTCGACAAGCTCTACGATGTCGAAGGCACCATCGCCCGCCATCTTGCCTTTCAGGGGCAAGATGGCTTGGGTACGACGGTCACGTCCCTGCTTGGCGGAACCGCCGGCCGAGTCTCCTTCGACAATGAACAGTTCGGACAGCGCCGGGTCCTTTTCCTGGCAGTCCGCGAGTTTCCCCGGTAGCCCGGCGATATCCAGC
>JALQUU010000066.1:0-254 GCA_023260655.1 Paracoccaceae bacterium
GGGCGGTTCAGGCGGGTGACATGCTGGCCGTGGGGCCGGACAAGGGCGGTGAAACAGGCCAAGTTCTGGATGCAGAAGCGCGGTTCGGGGGCGGGGAGGTGCGGATTGTGCCGTCGCTCCAGACGCCGTTGTTCCCCGAAACGGAACTGGCGCGGCTGGAGGCGACGGTGTTTCGCCGTGACGCGCGGGCGAACCGGATGGGGGCGAAGATGGTGCCCACGGAAGGCGTAGGTTTTGCTGCCGAGGGGCAACTC
>JALQUU010000066.1:266-10908 GCA_023260655.1 Paracoccaceae bacterium
ATCCAGATGACGGGCGAGGGGGAGCCTTTCGTGCTGCTGGCGGAATGCCAGACGACGGGGGGGTATCCGAGGATCGGCTCGGTAATCCCGCCCGACCTGCCGAAAGTGGCGCAGGCGGGGCCGGGGGTGGAGTTCCGCTTCCGCTTCGTCAACATCGAGGAAGGCGTGCAGGCTATGGCGAAGGACCGCGAGATGCGCCGCGCCTTGGCGGGCAAGGTGCGCCCCTTGGTGCGCGATCCGGCGCAGATGCAGGATTTGCTCGGCTATCGCTTGATTGATGGCATGGTGGATGCCTATGCCGACCCGTTTGAAGGAGAATGAACATGGCACTTTCGGTCGATCTCAATGCGGATATGGGCGAGAGCCTTGGCCCTTGGAAAATGGGCAATGATGAGGCGCTGCTGAAAATCGTGACTTCCGCGAATATCGCCTGCGGGTTCCACGCGGGCGATCCCGACACGATGGCGAAGACCATGCGGGGCGCGATGGAGAACGGGGTGGGGATTGGCGCGCATCCGGGGTTTGACGATCTGAAAGGGTTCGGGCGCTATCGACTTTCAGTGCCTCTGCCAACGCTGGCCAATCAGGTGCGCTATCAGGTGGGGGCGGCGCTGGGGATGGCGGCGTCGATTGGCGCAAAGGTACGGCATGTGAAGCTGCACGGGGCGATGGCGAATATGGCCTCGGAGAACGAGGCGATGGCGCGGGCGCTTTATGAGGCAGTGCTCTCGGTGGACCCGGATGTGACGATCATGGTGCTGGCCGCGACCGCCCAGCAGCGGGCGGTGGAAGGCTTGGGCTGCGACTGGGCGGGCGAGATTTTTGCGGATCGGGCCTATAATGCGGATGGCACACTGGTGGACCGTTCGAAACCGGGAGCGGTGATCCATGATGCGGCGATTGCCGGGCCGCGGATTGCGGCGATGGTGAAGGCGGGGGCGATCCTGACCGAAGACGGCACGCGGCTACCGACTCGGATCGACACGATCTGCTTGCATGGTGACGGGCCGACGGCGGTGGAGATGGCGCGCACGGTGCGTGACACGCTGGAAGCCGAGGGTATCACGGTCCAGCGCTTCAAGGCGAAACGCTGAAAGCTCAGATCAACCCGCGAAGGCCGAGATACGGGCGATGATCCGCGAGAAGCTTTCGCGGGCGCGGGTGACCGTGGTGCGGGCGCGGAGATAGCCGTGCACGAGGCCGGGTTCCTCGATGAGTTCGGCGGCAACGCCTGCTTCCTTTAGGCGCGCGACATAGGTGCGCGCATCGTCGGAGATGGGGTCGCATTCGGCGGCGACGGCGACGGTGGGGGGGAGGCCTGCGAAAGTGGTATCGACCAGCGGGGCCCAAGTGGGGTCGTTCTCGGGCGGGATGCCATCTTTGGCGCGGATGGTCTTGTAGAAGATCACATCGTCGCGGCTGAGCATCGGGGCGTTGGAGTGGGTGAGGTAGCTGCCCGCGTCCACGTCGCCTCCAAGGCCCGGATAGATCAGCACTTGGCCTTTGAGGTTCGGGTCGTGGCGCAGGGTGTGGGCGACAGCGGCGGCGAGGTTGCCGCCTGCGCTGTCACCGACGAGAATGACGGGCCCTTTGGCGAGAAATACTTCGGCCACGGAAAGCGCATCCTCATAGGCGGCGGGGTGGCGGTGTTCGGGGCAGAGGCGGTAATCGGCGGATACGACGGGGAGGCCCGTGCGGTCGCTGATTTCGGCGCAGATGTCGTCATGGCTGTCGAGACCGCCGACAACGAAGCCGCCTCCGTGCAAGTAAACGACCTGGGTTTTGCCGCCCCGACCGGAGTAATGGCGGCAGGGAACGCCAGCGACGGGCGCGTCGGTGACTGTGATGCCTTCGGGGTAGCCCTGGAAGAATTCGCGGCACATTCCATCGTAGATGTCGCGCTGGCGATCTATCGGGAATGTGGCCGTTTCTGGAGGATAGAAACTGTCTGTGCGACGGATGAAAGCCCAGGTTTCGGCGTCGATCAGCGTATCGTAATTCATGAAATTCCCCCGATTCACATAATTATTACGCGAAATCTGGTCAAAGTGAGGCCATTTGGCACCATATAATCCGTACGAATAGCCATTTTGTTAAAGCGGATAAAATACTATCTAGTCGTAGATTCAGCTGTTCGTTATAAGTTGACGCAGAACAATCAGACGTCCGGCTCGAACCGGACAGTCCAGAGGCTAGAGCGGTGGTGTCATGAAAGCGATTGATTTCGTTGTTCGCACAGGTGCGGGCGCAATACAGTTTGGTGAAGTTTCGGGGTCTCTGGGGGAAACCAGGATCGCAATGGAGATGGGTTCCGAGGTTTCTCTGAACCTGCGCCAGAGCGAGATCGCGGGTTATGAGCGTAACGGCAGCGATCTGGTGATAACGCTCGCGGACGGGCGGGTTGTGCTGATCGAGGATTACTTCTCGGGCGACCTGAAGATCGGGCGGCTGTTTATCTCGGCAGATGGCTACCTCAACGAGGTGACGCTGGGTGAGGGAACGGGCGACAGCATGTACGCCCAATACGGGCCGACGGCGGAATGGGGCAAGTGGAGCCCGGACGAGGCACTGATCTTCCTGAACGAAGACGGGAATCTGATCGCGCCCTCGCAAGTGGCCTCTGTGCCTGCAACGGGTGATGACGAAGTTTCGATGCTGGCGGCGCTGCCGCTTCTTGGCGGTTTCGGGGCTGGCGGTGCGGCTGCGGCAGTTGTCGCGGGCGGTGTCGTTCTGGGCGGCGTTGGCGGCGGCAATGGCGGTGGCGGCAGCTACATCGCGCCGAGCGTGAACGAGAAAGACCCGATGGTGCGCGCGGGCGCGGATGACCCGACGATCACGATCACGGGCACGGCGGAGCCGGGTTCGACGGTGACGGTGGTGATCGGCGGTGAGACCGTTGTGACCACGGCAACTTCGGGCGGCACTTGGACGACGACCTTCACTGGCACCGATTTCCCAGTGGACGGGGAATATGATGTTGCGGTGAACGTGGTTGAGACCAACGGCAAGACGACGGACCTAGCCATAAGCCTTGGCTTTCCCTGGTGCGGGGCGCATAAGGCCGGAAAACCGGAAGGATAAGCCATGAGCCAGTGCCAGCTGTGCGGTGCAGAAGCCGCAGATCACGTTTCTTTGCAGCCTTCGGGGGAAGCAGCGCTTTGTGAGGTTTGTGCAGCGGGTGTTGCTGGCGAGGCTGTGGACGGGCCGCATTGGCAGTGCCTGCACGAGGCGGTTTGGTCTCTCGATCCGTTGGTTCAGGGCATGGCGTGGCGCGTGTTGCACGGGCTGGGTGCACCTTGGGCCAACGATGTGATCGACATGTGCGACCCCGAGCAATCAGTGAAGGACTGGGCCTTGGCCGAGGGCCTTGCTGCGATTGTGCATCGTGATAGCAACGGTACAGTGCTTGCCAATGGCGATACGGTGACCCTGATCAAGGACCTACCGGTCAATGGAGCGGGCTTTACGGCGAAGCGCGGCACGGCCGTGCGGGGCATCTCGCTGGTGCCGGATAACGCGGGCCATATCGAAGGGCGCGTGGAAGGGCAGCGGATCGTGATCCTGACGGAATTCGTGAAGAAGTCCTGAGGTTTAGCGTAGGATGATCTTCGGCGCTAGCGCGACGGGGATCGGGCCCACGAACACGTAACCGCCTTTCAGGTCCAATGGCAGATCTAGTGTGTTCGGGTTGCCGTTGGCGCGTGCGAGCATGCCCAGAACGCCTTCGGCCTGTTTGGCGAGGCTTTCCGGTAAGGCGCCTGCGGTTTGCGCCATGGTCAGGATTTCGCGCCAGTTCGTGGCTTTGAACGTGACCTGACCTTCCGGCACGCCTTCCGAGATCGTGAGCTTTCCGGCAACGGCAATTTCCAACTCGCCCCAGCGGGCCTCCGCGAGCGTGAGAGTGAGCTCCGTGGACTGCGGGCGGTTGTTTTCGAGCGCGGTGAGATCCCACGGGCGGGAGAATGTGGCAGTGAGATCGGCTTGCAGGGCGGAAAAGCTGCGCGGCAGGCTATCCGAGGCTCCGAGCAGGCTGCGCACGTTTGCAGGCAGGCTCAGATCGGTGGCGTTGAGGCCGATCCGGTAGGTGGCTTCCGTGCCTTCCGCGCGTTCGATGGCGGCGCGCAGGGCGGTCATGCTAGTGGCGTCGCCGTTTTCTTGGGTGAGCGTAAGCGTATCTGCGACGAGATTGGCCTTGTTCAGGGCAAGGCGCGTGGAGGCATCGACTTTCATGGAGGCACGGGTATCGGCGGAGGTGATGCGGATTTTCTCGGCAGGGGAAGCCAAGAGGTGCTCCGGCGGGAAAACGGCAATCACGTGGTTGGGCTGGTAGGAAAGGGCGAGGAGTTGCAAGAAGGGGGCCTGCCAAGCCCATGCTGTGCCCGGATCGGCAAGGTGCAGATCGGTAAGGGTTGTGTCGAAGCGGTTGGGGAAGCCTTGCACCAACAGATCCGAATAGTCGGCCACCCAGCCTGCGGCGCGGCGATCGTCGAACCAAACTTCGAAGGCGGTTTTAACACCGCTGGAGCCGATGAACCACCATCCGCCCCAAAGAGTGGATGCGATGATGAGAAGTGCCAAGAGCCGTTGCATGGTTGCCCCTTTGTCAATCTGCTGAGGCTTGTTTACAGAGGCGCGAAAGGGAGGGCCAGCCGTGTCGCTTTGGGTGTTTGGATATGGGTCGCTTTTGTGGAACCCCGGTTTCGACGTGGCCGAAAGCGTGTTGGCGCGGCTCGATGGCTGGCGGCGGGCCTTCTGCATGCGGTCGATCCATCATCGCGGCACACCCGAAGCGCCGGGGCTGGTGTTGGCTTTGGATGAGGCGGAGGGGGCAAGTTGCCTTGGCTTGGCGCTTCGCGTGGCTCCGGGGCAAGAAGAGGAAACGCTCGCCTACCTGCGGGAGCGGGAGCTGGTTTCTTCTGCCTATCTAGAGGTGCGTTTGCCGGTGGCTTTGGCCGATGGGCGGGAGGTCGAAGGGCTGATCTACGTTGTGGATACGGCGCATGAGCAATATTGCGGGCGGCTTTCGCTGGAGGCTCAGGCGCGGATCATCGCGCGCGCTGTTGGGGGGCGGGGCCCCAATTCGGAATATCTCTGGAATACCGCGGACCACCTGCGGAGCTTGGGGATTGATGACGCCGATCTGGATTGGCTTTCGGCCCGCGTGCGAGCCTTGAGCGCCGAAAAAAGCACATAATCCTTGCCTCAATAGGCGGGCCGCCACTAGATTTAGCTTGAGTGTTCATAAGCAGGAATTGTCCGAGATGGATCAGCCGGACCGTGAGGTCGCGCCGCAGTTTTCCCAGCCGGTGCGTCAGATCCTTCTGATGCTCCTTGTGCTCGGGCTTGCCGGATTTGTGCTGGTGCTGGCTTTGCCACGCATTCTGCCGGTGTTCGAGTCGAACCCCTATCTGAACGGCTTTATCCTCTTCGTCTTCGTTCTGGGGGTGCTGGGCTGCGTTTGGCAGGTGGTTTCGCTGATCAAAGCGGTGCGCTGGATCGAAGGGTTCGCGCGCGGGATGGAGAGCGCGGAAGCGCCGCAGATGTTGGCACCTCTGGCCTCGCTTCTGAAGTCGCGCGGGGCGCGGATGCAGATTGCCACCTCTTCGCAGCGCTCGATCCTCGAGTCAGTGGCGCAGCGGATCGACGAAGGGCGCGAGATTACGCGCTACATCACGTCTCTGCTGATTTTCCTCGGCCTTTTGGGCACCTTCTACGGCTTGGCGACAACGGTTCCGGCTCTCGTTGAAACCATCCGCGGACTGGCCCCGCAAGAGGGCGAGGATGGCGTGGCGGTTTTCGGGCGGCTGATGGCGGGGCTTGATCAGCAGCTTTCCGGCATGGGCACGGCCTTTGGTTCGTCGCTTCTGGGCCTTGCTGGCTCTTTGGTGGTGGGGCTGCTGGAACTATTCGCCGGACATGGGCAGAACCGCTTCTATCGCGAGTTGGAAGAGTGGCTTTCGAGCTTCACACGGGTTGGCTATGCGAGCGGAACCGAGGGTGACAGCGGCTTCAACGCGCAGGTGGTGGAGTTGCTGGGCGGGCAGGTTGAAGCCTTCCAGAACATGTTCACGCAATCCGATGTGTCGCGCTCGATCGTGGATCAGAAGCTTTCGACGCTCACCGATGCCCTGCTGCGATTGACCGAGCGGATGGAAGGGCAAACAGCGGCGGGCGAGGCTTTGGCGCAGGTGGCGGCCTCGCAAGACAGGCTGGCGGATATTCTGGAGAAAACCGAGCGCGGCGAAGGGATGGATGCGGAAAGCCGGATGCGGCTCCGGTCCATCGATGTGCAGCTTTTGCGGATTCTCGAAGAAATCAGCGCGGGCCGTCAGGAGAGCATGACCGAGTTGCGGACCGATCTTGCAGCCCTGACACGGGTGATTTCTATGGCGGGGGGCCGCGCGCCTGCTCCGCGTCCGGTACGCCCACAGAACGATAGGGAGTCCTGAGCCGTGGCTCTTTCCCGGCGCACAGGGGCGCGCTTTCAAGCGTCGATCTGGCCTGGTTACGTGGATGCCATGACCGGCCTCTTGATGGTGCTGACCTTCGTGCTGACCATCTTCATGGTGGTGCAATACGTGCTGCGCGACACGATTTCCGGCAAGGACCGCGAGCTTGATGCGCTCTCGGACGAGATTGCGGCACTGGCGCAGGCCTTGGGGCTGGAGCAGCGGAAGAGCGCGGACCTTACGCAGCGAGTGGGTCAGCTGGATGCGACGCTGGCAGGATTGCGGGAAGAGGGCGAGCAGCAACGGGCCTTGATCGCGGCCCTAACCGCCGAGCGGGACGCGGCACAATCGGGGCTGGACGAGGCGCGCTCGAAGATCACCGCGTTTGAAACACAGGTGGCCGCCTTGATTGCTGCCCGCGATGAGGCCGTGGCGCGGGGCGATGCTTTGGCTGGAGAAAAGGCGCAACTCCTGACCGAACAGGAGGCGCTGAACCTTGCTTTGGCGCAGGCGCGCACCGAGATTGACGCGAATGCCGAAGCAGCACGGTTAGCTGCCGCGCGGCGCGAGGCATTGGAGGCCCTGCTGGCGGACTTGCGCGAGCGCGAGACTGCTTTGGCTAATGAGAAAGCCGCGTTGCAGGAGAAACTTTCCGAAGAAGAAGCAGCGCGTTTGGCGGATGCGGCTGCGGCGGCTGCTTTGCGGGAAAAATTGCAGAACGCGGATGCGGAATTGACGGCAATGACGCTCGCATTGGAAGACGCACGTAAGAAGGCCGAGGAGACTTTGACGCTTCTTGCCGCAGCCGATCAGGCGAAGGCCGATCTAACGGCGCGGCTGGCGGCGGCAGTGCTGGCGAAGGATGAGGCCACAGCCGCGGGCGAAACGGCGGCAAGCCGCCTTGCCGCACTGCAAGCCGCATTGGACGAAGCGGCGAAAGCGCGGAAACTTTCGGAAGAAGAAGCGCAGAAGGCCTTGGTGGCGGCTCTGGCGGCGCGGGCTGCGGCGGAGGCGGATGCGAAGGCCCAGCTTTCTGCGGCGGAAGAGCGGGCGGCTTTGCTTGCGGCGGCGAGGAAGGAGCTTTCAGAGGCCGATCAACAGAACACGGACGCGGCGCGACAGCAGGCGCTTCTCAATCAGCAGGTAGCGGCCTTGCGCACGCAGCTCGGCCAGTTGCAAGCGCTTCTCGACGATTTCAAGGAGCGGGATGCAGCGGCGCAAGTGCAGATGCAAAGCCTTGGATCCGATCTGAACGCGGCGCTGGCTCGCGCGGCGGCGGAAGAGCGCAAGCGGCGCCATTTGGAAGAAGCCGAGCGGATGCGGCTGGAAGAAGAGCGCAAGCGGCTTGAGGCGGAAGCGCAGGACTTGCAGAAGTATCGCAGCGAGTTCTTCGGACGGATGCGAGAGGTCCTGAGCAATCAGGAGGGCGTGCGCGTTGTGGGGGACCGGTTTGTGTTTTCCTCGGAAGTTTTGTTCGATGTCGGGCGCGCCGAGCTTTCCGAGCAGGGGCAGGACGAGATTGCGAAGGTTGCGGCGATCCTGCGAGGGGTGGCAGGCGAAATTCCGGAAGGGATTGACTGGATTATCCGTGTGGATGGGCACACGGATAATGTGCCTTTGTCCGGAACGGGTGCCTTCCGTGATAACTGGGAATTGAGCCAAGCGCGGGCGCTTTCCGTGGTCCGCTTCATGGCGGATGATCTGGGGATTCCGCCGAACCGTCTGGCGGCGAACGGGTTCGGGGAATACCAGCCCGTCAATCCGGAGAATTCACCCGAAGCGCGGGCCCAGAACCGACGGATCGAGTTGAAACTTACCGAACGGTAATCGACACACTGCGGGTTTCGAGTAAGGTGCCGTTCCGGAGGAGAGACGCGGATCCTGTCCATTCTCCAGCTGGAAGGGGTGCGCGGATTTTCTTGCCGCCTGCGCGGAAGAATTCGGCTTGGCCTTTTTCGAGCGTGACCTCGTTTTCGAACCAGGTGCCATCGGGGCCGGAGATGGCGAGGAGCAATTTGTCTCCGCTCTGCGATCCGTAGGCATAGGCCCAAAGCACGAGTGCCGGGGCGTCGGGTGTGACTTCCGGCAGGGCGGCAGTGCCTGCCTTCATATCCGAGAATTCGGGAATGCCTGTGGCAAAGCCGAGATCGATCAGGCCGCCTGCCTCATATGGGAGGGGCGTGGCCCAAAGGTTCGTGACGGCGCGGTGCCGCATGTGGGTGCGCCTTCGGGGGCGAAGGGGTCAATGACTTGTCCGTTTTTGCGGACCGAAAGATGCAGGTGGGGGAATTGGGTTTTGCCGGAGAGGCCAACTTCGCCCAAGATGTCACCGGCCTCAACTTGCTGGCCTTTCGCAACGATCACCGAGCCTTCTTTCATGTGGCAATACTGGGTTTCCCAGCCGCCGGGATGGCGGAGGAGAACGCCGTTACCGCATTCGCGGCCGTCTACATCGCCGGAGCCGGAGAAGATGACGTCTGACACACCATCGCGGATGGCGACGACGGTGCCTGTGGCGGCGGCAAGTACGTCGACGCCCTCGGCCATTCGTTCAAGCGACGGCAGCGCGAAATCCGTTCCCTTGTGGCCGTCATAGGAAAGCGGGCCACAGGTGAAATCGCTGAAACTGCTGGCCGGATCATGATCGACATATTGCTGGATGAAGCAGTCGTTCTGGAGATCGCAGGCGAGGGGGGGCTGTAATGAAAAACTCTCCGCCCCGGCTGGCAGGGCGGAGAGCATGTAGAGTGCGATGGCCGAGTTGCGCATTACTCGGCTGTGAGAAGCGGCGGCTTGTCGCCCTTGATGCGGCGTGTTTCGGGGCCGTCCACCTGAAGGTCGAGCTTGCCGTTCTTAACCGCGACTTTGACGAGACCGCCTTTGGTGAGGCGCCCGAAGAGAAGCTCCTCGGCGAGCGGTTTCTTGATCTCTTCCTGAATGACGCGCGCGAGCGGGCGGGCGCCCATCTTGTCGTCATAGCCTTTCTCGGCCAGCCATTCTGCAGCAGGGCGGGTGAGTTCGATATGGACGTGGCGATCCATGAGTTGGGCTTCGAGTTGCAGCACGAACTTCTCGACGACCTGCAGGATCGTTTCCTTCGGCAGCGGCTTGAAGCTGACGACAGCATCGAGACGGTTGCGGAATTCGGGCGTGAAGAGACGTTCGATGGCGGCGGTATCTTCGCCCTCGCGGCGCTCGCGCCCGAAGCCGACAGCGGCTTTTGCCTGATCGGCGGCCCCGGCGTTCGAGGTCATGATCAGGATCACATTACGGAAATCGGTGGTGCGGCCGTTGTGATCGGTCAGTTTGCCGTGATCCATGACCTGCAGGAGGATGTTATAGACATCCGGGTGCGCTTTCTCGATCTCGTCGAGGAGGAGCACGCAATGCGGGTTCTGATCCACATGGTCCGTCAGCATGCCGCCTTGATCGAACCCCACGTAGCCGGGAGGTGCGCCGATGAGGCGGGAAACCGCGTGTTTCTCCATGTATTCGGACATATCGAAACGCAGGAGTTCCACGCCGAGGGTCGACGCGAGTTGCTTCGCAACCTCGGTTTTACCGACGCCTGTGGGGCCTGCGAAGAGGTAGTTGCCGATGGGCTTTTCAGGCTCGCGCAGGCCCGCGCGTGCGAGTTTGATCGCGGAGGAGAGCGCTTCGATGGCGTTATCCTGCCCGAAGACCACGCGCTTGAGCGAGGCTTCGAGATCCTTGAGCACTTCGGCGTCGTTCTTCGAGACGTTTTTCGGGGGAATGCGGGCGATTTTCGCCACGACTTCCTCGATTTCCTTCGCGCCGATGGTCTTGCGGCGGCGGCTTTCGGGGAGGAGGTG
Organism: Paracoccaceae bacterium; assembly: GCA_023260655.1. Taxonomy (GTDB): domain Bacteria; phylum Pseudomonadota; class Alphaproteobacteria; order Rhodobacterales; family Rhodobacteraceae; genus UBA9554. Next base: position 10,549 of record JALQUU010000066.1, read on the forward strand.
CTGGGCCGCGCCCGCTTCGTCGATCACGTCGATCGCTTTGTCGGGTAGCTTGCGATCGTTGATGTAGCGCGCGGAAAGCTCCACGGCGGATTTGATCGCATCGGCGGTGTATTTCACGCTGTGATGCTCTTCGAAATAGGGCTTGAGGCCCTTGAGGATCTTAATCGTGTCCTCGACCGAAGGCTCGTTCACGTCGATCTTACTACCTGACCAATAGCGCGATGAACCGCATTGCATGGCTTGGGCAAGCCGCGCTGTGTTATAAGCATGGCATTCCAGCTGAGTTTCGTGGCGGATACGGTCTTTTGACCGAAGCGCAGCAGTTAGCCGCAGATCAAGCCGCTTTGCGCGCCCTAAACA
>JALQUU010000067.1 GCA_023260655.1 Paracoccaceae bacterium
CACCTCGACCAGCTTGGCGAAATCTGCCAGCGATCGGCTGAGGCGGTCGATTTTGTAACAGACGATGACGTCGACCAGCCCGTCCTCGATGTCGGCAAGCAGCTTCTTCAGGCCCGGGCGCTCCAACGTGCCGCCCGAGATGCCGCCATCGTCATACTGATCACGTACCGGCACCCACCCCTCGGACCGCTGGCTGGCGATATAGGCCTCGCAGGCCTCCCGCTGGGCGTGAAGGCTGTTGAATTCCTGCTCGAGCCCTTCCTCGCTCGATTTGCGGGTGTAGATGGCACAGCGCTGGCGGCGAGGCGGTTTCACGGTCATATCCATCACGGTTCACCCCGCTTGCGCTCGCGCAGCCCGAAGAAGCGATATCCGTTCCAGCGGGTGCCGGTGATGGCGCGCGCCACCGCCGAGAGCGACTTGTAGCGGCGGCCGTCCCATTCGAAGCCGTCTTTCAAAACGGTGACCGTGTGCGCGACCCCGTCCCATTCGCGGATCAGTTTTGTCCCGACCACCGGATTGCGCGGATCGGCAATCTGGCTCTTGCGCGTCAGGGTGCCGTCGACCTCGTCGGCGAGCAGGTCCAGCATGCGGCGGGTCTCTCGGTCGGGGCCACCATAGGTCAGCTCTTGGATGCGATAGGCCAGCCGGCTCTCAAGGAAGGCACGACTGTTGTTTGGAGCGGGGGCGGCAAAGAGCTCTTGCCACTCGGCTTTCAGCTCGTTCACCGACATCGCCTTCAGCGCGGCCAGGCGGGCAAGGATGGGTTCGTGTGTTGTCATGCGGATCTCCTTTGAGTTGGACCCGCAGTACCGCTCTGTTCCGGGCAGAAGTGTAGCGAACTATCTCCGCCGCTGGCGGATGTATCGTCGCGATCGCGCTTAAGGAGGCGGATAAGGCCGGCGGCAAGCAGCGCGTAAAGCTCCGTCCGGCGCTCACTTGCTGACATGCGGTCGGGATGCAGGGGGTTCGGGCGTTTCATCGTGGTCTCCGTCACTCGCCCGCCAGAAGGTTGCGGGGTCTGAAACGGAAAAGCCGTGCAATCGGCCCGTATGGGACATGGGCTTAAGAAAAGGCTGCCGGATGACCGGAACACGCCACGTTCCTCGATGTCGGTGAAAAAATTTCACCGAACCATAGGACGTATTTGACTGGGGGCATAATATACTTGTTATACGCCTTACGTTTCCTCTGAGTTACATACGTCTATTTCAGGAGACGAATGCGACTGGTGCCCCGAGACACTTGCGTCACCACCCCAAAGACACATATGTCCGCCTTGCGCATCTTGCGCGAGGCATCATCAGGCGTCATTTACGGGGCAAGGAGAACACACATGACCGAGCAGAATCAAGTTGAAAACCAGGGCGAAGCGACCTCGCCCGAAAAGAAGAAGCGCAAGTCCGCTATCGCAGCGAAGTGGGGTGATAAGGTGATCGCGCAAGGATATTGTGCCGTGCCGTCGCTGCTACTGCGTGCACAGAAACGTTTGAAGCTAAATCCCTCGCAGCTGGCAGTCTTGCTGCAGATCGTCGACCACTGGTGGGACGCCGATCGTAACCCCTATCCCAGTAAGGCGGAGCTTTCCGACCGTCTCGGGATCAGCGAACGCCAAGTGCAGCGTTACATCGGCGACCTCGAGAAGGAGGGCCTTCTGGAACGTATCCCGCACTATGGGTTCTCCGGTGGTCGGGAGAATAACCGCTACGACCTCCAAGGCCTGGTAAACCGCCTCGCAGAGATAGAACCGGATTTCCGTGATGCCCGCGAGCACGGCAAGAAGCGGCGCAAGGCTGCCGCAATGCCTGGCTTGAAGAACCGCCAGAAGTTGAGCGCGAAGGCCGACAGCGCCACCTAACGCCGACTGAGTTCAACCGACCTCAAGAATTCACCACGGAACAGCGCCTGTCGCTGCTCCGAACAATCCCCCTCGTCCTGAAGACGCCAAACCCGAGAAGGAGCGCGACGCATGAACCTCAACTGCAAACCTGGCTACGGCCATCCTGACAAACGGAACCGCGATCGCGGTGACGTGAGCGCCCCGGCCTTCACTCAAGACTGGCGCTGCCAAGACTGTGGGAAGCTCTTGGGCAAGGGCAATGGCTCCCAGATGCATATCCGCAGGAAGCCTGCTGAATTCCTCGCCAGCTTCCCGATCACCGCAAAGTGCCCCGGCTGTGGCGCGCTCAACGTGATGGACAAGAACTAAGCGCACGGCAACGCGCGCTCCCAACTCTCCCCGAAAACACAGAGGTGCATGACGCCCTGACTTGGCCACTAGGAGGCGCTGGACGCCCGGCCGTCAGGCAGGCGTCCAATGACCTCAACGTGGCACGGGATCCGTGATCACCTCGTCCGTTCTTCCAGCACGCTGGAATTTCAACGTAACTTTCAAATCATCCGTGGCTCGAGCAAGGCGCTTACGCCTTTCAGAGATCCCGCCGCACTGCTGGATGCACTGCATCAAAGCAAGGCTCCCTCTGGCCGTAAAAATACCCTGCTGACCGCCTTGGTTGCTGCGTCACAAAGCGAGGGGGCGGCGGCGGATACTGCCTTGACGGTCATGCTATTGGCGCTTTGGCCAGCATTTGACGCAGTCCGACGCAGATCATTGTCGCGCCGGCTGGGCACCGTCGAAGACATCACTTCTGAGGTGCTCGCTCGGGCGACCACCGCTATCCGCGGTTTGGATCTTCAACGGGTCATGTGGATAGCAGCGACCATCCAGCGCAACATCGAACGCGATATTATCCGCGCGAGAAAGCGTGAAGTGCTGTGGGATCGCGAAGTCGCTGAAGAATATCGCGTTACTTGCGAAGGTAGCGTCAGCGACGCGCCGGCTGCAGCCAGCAAAATATTGCTCCGCAATGACCTAGTCGAACTAATCGGTGCGGATGCGGCCCTTGTGATCCGCGTGGCGATAGACGGCTTCACGCAGGCTGAGGCGGCGGCGGAACTCGGCATCCCGATGGAGGCTGCGCGCAAGCGCTATCAGCGCGCGATGAAGCGGCTCCGCTATGCCTTCGAAAAAATCGACTGACCCGATGTCCCATGCGGGCCCGGCCGTTGGCTTTCCCCATTCAGACGCCACCGCGCGTCCAAACCAAAACGGAAAGACAACACGCATGAAACATGATGCCGACTTGCCGCTTGAGGATCTGAAACGGCTCCCAGGGCTCTACCGCCGCTGGGAACTGACCGAGGTCTTCGAGCCGCATCGCAACTACCAGATTGAGGATGCCGGTACGCACGCCGACGGCACGCCGCTTCTGGCCATCTACGTCAGCGATCCCATGGCCGATGCCCAAGGGGAGGTGCGCTGATGACCCTCCCGATCATTTCTGCAGATGAGCGCCTTGCTCAAAGAAAGGGCATCAAAGGGTGCATTTTCGGGCGCTCGGGAGAGGGCAAAACCAGCCTTCTTTGGACGTTGGACGCGACGACAACGCTCTTCATGGACCTCGAAGCTGGGGATCTGGCGGTCGAGGGATGGGAGGGTGACACCCTGCGCCCCCGCACCTGGAAAGAGTGCCGCGATTTTGCCGTCTTCATTGGCGGTCCCAACCCGGCGCTGCGCGATGACCAGCCCTATAGCCAGGCGCATTTCGATGAGGTGTGCAGCCGGTATGGTGATCCTGCAAACTTGAAAAAATACCACACGGTCTTCATCGACTCGATCACCGTGGCGGGACGGCTCTGCTTTCAGTGGTGCCGCGGGCAGCCAGAGGCGACATCCGACAAAACGGGCAAGCCCGACATTCGGGGTGCTTACGGCCTGCATGGCCGCGAGATGATCGGATGGCTGACCCATCTTCAGCACACGCGCGGCAAGCACGTCTGGTTTGTCGGCATTCTTGATGAAAAGCTCGATGACTTTAATCGCAAAGTTTTCCAGCCCCAAATCGATGGCGCAAAAACCGGGCTCGAACTGCCGGGCATCGTCGACCAGGTCATCACGCTGGCGGCTATTCCTGATGCGAATGGCCAACTTCAGCGGGCCTTTGTCTGCCAGACACTGAACCCCTGGAGCTATCCGGCCAAGGACCGTTCAGGTCGGCTCGACATGGTCGAAGCCCCGCATCTCGGCAGGCTTATGGAGAAGATCCAGAGCCCCGGCCGGCCCGCGCCTCAGCGCTTGAATTACCCCGAGATCGACATCGAGGTGCCTCCGGCGCCGGTGTCGACCTCTCACGTTAATCCTAGCACCAACTGAAAGGAGCCGCGCCATGTCCGGACTCTGGAACGACTTCAACTCCGCGCAATCCAACACCAACGTCATCCCGAAGGGCACGCTTGCCAAGGTGCACATGACCCTGCGCCCCGGTGGCTTCGATGATGCGAGCCAGGGGTGGACGGGAGGCTATGCCAAGCGCGGCACCACGGGGTCTGTCTATCTCGACGCCGAGTTCACGGTTCTCGACGGGCCCTATGCCAAGCGGAAGATCTGGTCGCTGATCGGACTCTATAGTCCCAACGGCCCGAATTGGGCCAATATGGGGCGCGGCCTGATCCGCGGTATTTTGAACTCTGCGCGGGGCATTTCCGATAAGGACAATTCGCCCGAGGCCCAGGCCAAACGTCGGATCAATGACTTTGCCAACCTCGATGGGCTGGAGTTCGTGGCCCGCATTGATATCGGCAAGGATACCAACGGCGAGGAAAAGAACGAAATCCGGGCGGCCGTGACACCGGACCACCGGGATTACGCTACGCTGATGGGGGCCATCGCGCCTCAATATACGGCCCCGTCGGCACCGGGACACACGCATTCGCAGGCCCCCTCCGGGCAGCAGAACACCCAGCCTTCGGCCACCCCCGGCACTGCCGGGCGGCCGAGCTGGGCGTGAGTGCGGGGAGGTAACGGTCATGCGCCTGCGTCCCCGTCAGAAGGCCTTTGTTGAGCGCAGCGTGTCTGCGCTCAACGCCCGCCGCAACACGCTTGGGGTGGCTCCCACCGGTGCGGGGAAGACGATCATGCTCTCGGCGGTCACCGGCGAGAGCATCAAGGATACCGGTGCCAAGGTGTGTATTCTGGCCCATCGGGATGAGCTGACAGCGCAGAACCGTGCGAAGTTCGAACGCGTGGTACCGAATGTCGGCACCTCCGTCGTAGACGCCTACGAGAAGTCCTGGGGCGGTCAGGTCACTTTCGCAATGGTTCCGACCTTGGCGCGGTCCTCGAACCTCGACGGCATGCCGCGTCTGGATCTCCTCGTTATCGATGAGGCACATCATGCGGTCGCGGCAAGTTACCGGCGCATTATCGATCGCGTCCGCGACGCCAATCCTGAAGCGCGCGTGTTTGGCGTGACGGCAACGCCCAATCGGGGCGATCGTAAAGGATTGCGTGAGGTCTTCGATAATGTCGCCGACCAGATCAGCTTGGGCGAATTGATCGCCTCGGGCCATCTCGTACCGCCGCGCACCTTCGTCATAGACGTTGGCGTGCAGGACGAACTGAAATCGGTCCGAAAGACATCCTCGGATTTCGACATGTCCGAGGTTGCCAACATCATGGACCGCGCCCCCGTGACCGAGGAGGTGATCCGCCACTGGAAGGAAAAGGCGGGCGACCGGCAGACAGTGATCTTTTGTTCCACCGTCGAGCATGCTGCGCATGTACGCGATGCCTTCCAGGCCGCAGGCATATCTGCAGCGCTGATCCATGGGGAAATGCCTTCTGAGACCCGCAAGTCCGTCTTGGCTGATTACGCGGGCGGTAAGATCAGGGTCATCGTCAACGTGGCTGTATTGACGGAGGGCTGGGACCACCCGCCCACCTCCTGTGTCGTGTTGCTGCGGCCGAGTTCCTACAAGTCCACCATGATCCAGATGGTCGGACGTGGGCTGCGCACGGTCGATCCCGAGGAATTCCCAGGCGTCGTAAAGACCGATTGCGTCGTTCTGGATTTCGGCACCTCGAGCCTGATCCACGGAACGCTGGAACAGGATGTCGATCTGGACGGGAAGACTAGCTGTGGTGAGGCGCCGACAAAGGCCTGTCCGTCCTGTGGAGCAGATATTCCTCTGGCCAGCGGCGAATGCCCCATCTGCGGCGATGCCTTCGACGAGGAGGAAGGCGGGCCCGGGGTCACAGCAACGCCCCTCTCGGGGTTCCTTATGACCGAGATCGACCTTCTGAAACGCTCAAGTTTCGAATGGGTCGACCTTTTCGACACCGAGGAGGCGCTTATGGCCACGGGCTTCAACGCATGGGGCGGTATCTTCTGGTTCGAGGGTCAGTGGTACGCGGTCGGTGGCCGGAAGAACGCGGCGACACGTCTTTTGGGCATCGGCGAACGCTCTGTGTGCCTCGCTCAAGCCGATGACTGGCTGAACGAGCATGAGACCGACGAAAGCGCGTTCAAAACGCGTGGCTGGCTGAACCAGCCCGCCACCGAAAAGCAGCTCAAGTACCTCTCGCCGGAGGCACGGAGCGATTTTGGCCTTACGCGCTACAAAGCCTCGGCTTTGATGACCTTTGGCTTCAACAAGCGCGATATCGGCCGCTTGGTTGAAGCTGCTGCCGGCGTTGGTCGGAGGGCAGCGTGATCCATGTCCCATGCACCCCGTCCGCGCCCACGCTGGCTGCTGATCGCCCGGATTTCTGGCTTTGGCATCCGCGTTTCATGCCCTGTGCCGTCTGTCTGCGCCCCGCGCGAGGCTTCGGATTCTTCGACCCCAACAAACCGCGCCCGCGAGACCACCGCTGGTTCTGCTCCATGCTTTGCCAGGGGTTCTTCGCCACGCGCGCTCGAAAAGGACTGAAAATGCAAGGAATGACCGAAGAAGAACAGGTGGCCATCGCGCAAGTGATGAAACGTCTCGGCACGGCCATGGATGAGATCGGCTGGCAGACGCGGCTGTGTGACCTGAGCCAAGCCGACGTAACCTTTTTGATCGCTGAAATACTGGAAGGCTACGGCTCCGCAATGTCGCGCCTCGCGAAATCCCAGGAGGTGCCGTTTTGACCCTCGATTACAACCATCGCCCCAGCTTTGCCGAGCGTGTCAACGAGGTGATCGACGCCGCGCTCACCGCTGAGAACTCTACGCGCGCGCCGCGCGACTATCTTGGTGGCTCCCGCCTTGGCCACGCCTGCGAGCGCGCGCTGCAATTCGAGTTCACGGACACACTGAAGGATGAAGGCAAGGATTTCTCCGGGCAGTCGCTGCGCATCTTCGCGATCGGTCATTTGCTTGAGGATCTGGCTGTAGCCTGGCTCCGGCAGGCGGGCTTTGATCTCTACACCCGCAAAGGCAACCGGCCCGATGGTGGCCAGTTCGGCTTCTCTGTCGCGGGGGCGCGCATCCGCGGCCATGTCGATGGCATTATCGCTGCAGGGCCAGAGGGCTTTGGTCTCACCGTTCCCGCTCTTTGGGAATGCAAGACCATGAACGCGAAGAACTGGCGCGCCTGCGTCAAGGATGGCGTGACGAAGTCGAAGCCCGTCTATGCCGCCCAGATTGCCGTCTATCAGGCGTACATGGAGGCCACGATTCCTGGCATCTCGGCCAGTCCGGCTCTTTTCACCGCGATCAACAAGGACACGGCCGAGCTGCACCATGAATTGGTGCCCTTCGACGCCGACCTCGCGCAGCGGATGTCCGATCGCGGTGTGCGCATCCTGCAAGCGACCGATGTGGGCGAGTTGCTGCCACGGGTCGCGGCCAATCAGGACTTCTTCGAATGCCGGTTCTGCTCCTGGGCCGAACGCTGCTGGAGCCTGCCGACATGAGCGATGCCCCGAAGGACCCGCCCGAAAACGACGACACAGGGAAGGATGCCACAATGGCTCACGATCATGATGACCGTCCAAAAACGACGGAGCCACCGAAGGAAAACCTGATCCATTTCAACCCGTGGCGTGATTTCAACGATGCTGCGCCCATGGCCGATGTCTTCGGCGATGAGCCTGACCCTGAACAGATCGCCCAGTTCATGGAGGTGGTCTTTGGCTATTGCGACGGGCTGATCCCGGTCCGGAGCTTCATCGACAAAGGCCAAGGGATCGATGGGCGCCCGCACAACATCTGGATCGAGGCCGGCGACAACACCACCGAAAAGATGGCGACCTTTGCCAATTGGGCGTCGCGCGAGGGTGCGGCCGTCTATGTGATCCCCGGCACGGTCGCTGCCGCAGGGCAAGCCAAGGCCGCTGAGGTGCTGCAGATGCAGGCCGTGGTGGTCGACATCGACAATGGCGACATAGCCGCCAAGCGCGCTCATCTTGAACGCCATCTCGGCCCGCCCACCATGGTTGTGGAAAGCGGTGGCATCACGGCTGAGGGACAGCGCAAGGCCCATGTCTGGTGGAAACTCACCGAACCTGCCGAGGCCAGCGACCTTGCGCGGGTGACGCGCCTGCGCGGTGATATCGCGGCCAAGGTCGGCGGCGACATGCACTTCCGCTCGGCCCACCAGCCGATCCGGGTCGCGGGCTCGGTCTATTACAAGAACAACCTCAAGACCCAGGTCCAGATCGTCGAATTGACCCCCGAGCGCGAACGCGATCTCGGCGAGTTCATCGAAGCGGTGGCTGACATGCCGCCTGCACCGGGCGTGAATCTCGCACCGGATTTCACCACGACGGACAAGCCGCGCGCCGATGACGTTCTGGTCACGCCCGTACGCGAAGGTGGTCAGGATGACTGGTCACGGTTCGAGGGCGCCTCGGCCGCCATCGGGTATTTTATCCGCATGGTGCACGACGGCCGCCTCTCGAAGGATGAGGGTTGGGAGGCGATCTGTGGCTACAACGCGGCGATGCTGCGCCCCCAGTGGCCTGTGGAACGGCTGAAGCGAGAGTCGGAACGCCTCTGGGCCATCCATGTCGAAAAGCACGGGCCGCCGCTCATCCGGCTCGACAGCGCCGCGCCTGTGCCAGACGAGATGCCCACCTTCACGCTCGGCGCGCTCCTTGATGACACGACGCCAATGCCGGCCGATATCATCGCACCGCGCGTGCTGACGCCGGGCGGGCTCTTGGTTCTGGGTGGCGCGCCCAAAGTCGGCAAGAGCGACCTCCTGATTTCCTGGCTCGTGCACATGGCCGCCGGGCAGCCCTTCCTTGGCTTCACCCCGCCGCGCCCTCTGCGCATTTTTTACCTGCAGGCCGAGATCCAATATCACTACCTGCGCGAGCGCATGCAGCAGATCAGCCTGCCGCCGCGTCTCCTGACGGCCGCGCGCGACAATCTAGTGGCCACGCCGAAGCTAAAGATGCTGCTCGACACCGAAGGCAGTGTGCGTGTGGCCGAGGCCATCCGGCGCGCCTTTCCGGCTGAACCCATCGACATCATCTGCATCGACCCGATCCGGAACCTTTTTGACGGCGGCCCAGAGGGCGGCGGTGAAAACGACAATGGTGCGATGATGTTCTTCCTGAAGGATCGGGTTGAGGTTCTGCGCGACCATATCAATCCCGATTGCGGGGTGATCCTCGTTCACCACACCAAGAAGCTGAGCAAGCAGCAGGTGAAGGACGATCCGTTCCTCGCGCTCTCCGGCGCCAGCGCGTTGCGCGGGTTCTACACCTCGGGGCTGATCCTCCACCGCCCAGATGAGGAAAGTTCACAGCGCCGTCTTGAGATCGAACTGCGCAACGGTCCGGCGCTGGCCGCTAAGCTGGTTGACAAGGAAAACGACGCTTGGGTCGAAATCAATCCGATGAACGAGCGCCTAGTGCGTAAGGAAGTCGGCGCAAAGCTCGATGCCGAGAGGCTCCGAAAGCATGATGTCATTCTTGGAATGCTGCTGGACGAGGCGGTGGGCGAGCGTCTCTACACCGGGATGCAGTTCTGCGAGAGCTTTGAAAACCGAGGCGGTCTTGGCAGCAAGCACACGATCCGCGAGCGCCTCAGCGTCCTCGCCACCAAGGGGTTCGTGAAATTTCTGCGTGACCCATCGGCATTCGGTTTTCCCATCACCCGGTCGCGGTTCGGCTATCTATGCGTTGAAGGAATGCAGTTCGGCGCACCGATCGAGCATGTCGACGAGGTCACTGGGGAGGTCACCACTGAGACCCGCCCAGTCCTGCCCAGCCATTTCAAATGCCCCCAATCCGGGCTTAGCCTCGAGGTCGAAAATCCTGCTGTTTGGGTCTACCCGGAGGGGCTGGATGACGACCTAAGTCATATGAGTGAGGCCTAACTCATATGTGTTCACGAACTGTGCATCTAATGAAATCAATGGGTTACCATATGATATGTCTTCGGCGCCTATGTCATGGCCGAAGACTTCAGGAAGTCATTTTGTTAAATGATTTCAATATGTTGGCCTGTGGAGAACAGTTAGGTGCTGAACCCCCATACTACGTATGGGGAGGCCACCCCCTGGGGTTGGCCTCTCCTCCCGTACGTCAGGCCCAATCGCGGGGTCCACCACGTCTTGCAGATTGCAGTCTGATCCGACGACGGCGGCCGGTACCGCCAAGCATCAACCGCCGTCGTCTTCCACCCGAGCAGCCAACCAGAAGAGGAGGCCACACATGGCTAACCCGACTCTCCCTAGCGTCAATCCTG
>JALQUU010000068.1 GCA_023260655.1 Paracoccaceae bacterium
GCATGGTGTTTCAGGACAACGCTTTGTTTGACCACCTGGATGTGCGCGACAACCTGATGTATGGCTTGCGCCGCCTGCCCAAGCCCGAGCAAGCTGCAGCCCAACTGGCGCTGGACGAGGCGGTGCAGGTGCTGGGTATTGGCCATTTACTGGCGCGAGGCGTGCAGGCGCTGTCGGGCGGCGAGCGCCAGCGTGTGGCCATGGCGCGGGCGCTGGCGGTGCGGAGGGCGTCATCGGAATCGGCGCGGGTCTGGTTCATCACGTCGCGAAGGCGAGAGGCTTCAAGCGCGAGATCCGCGGAGCTTTCGGTGTCGTCCTGACCGCGGAAATAGGCATCAGCCTCTGACATGATCCGCCAAGCGGAAGAGAGGAAGAGCGCGCGTTCCATGGCGCGGAACTGGAAGGTGGAGGTGGGCATGCCGTCTTCGACGAAGGCCGAGAGCTGGTCTGCAACTTCGCTGGAAAGGAGGCGGTAGTTGTCGGAAATGGCCGAGACGGCCCCGCCCTGGCGTTCAATGCGCGCCGCCATGATGCGCATGTTCACGGGCACGAGGCGCATCGCATACATCTGCGAAAGAAGGCTTCGCTGTTCGGCAACGATGGATTGCACGATTTCGCGCATCTCGCGGAAATGTGCGAGGCGAGGATCGACGGGGCGTCCGAGACCGGCATCGCGGGCGACAACCTCGGCGGCGATGCTGGCAGAGGCGAAGGCGGCATAGGTGGGAAAGCCTTCGGCTTCGAGCGCTTTCAGGATGCGGTGGCCGGAGGCTTCGGGGGTGAGGCCTTCTTCGCGCTCGGCGGCGAGGGCGTCGGCATAAAGTGCGGTGACTTTGGCGAGAAGCGGGCTTGTGGGTTCGATCCGCACTGAGGTGTAGCCATCTTCGGTCGGGGTGACGATGGCGTAGACCCAGTAGAAGAGACCGTCGCAGGCTTTGTTGCAGACATAGCCGCCGAAGCGTTGGCCTGCTTTGAGCGCTTCCCACATGAGCCAGAACACGCCTTTGGGCATGTTTTCATGGCGGATAATGCGGTGGGGCGCGCCTTGCAGGCGTTCGGGCGGGAAATCGGCGACGCGTTCGAAGACGGAGTTCCATGCCTGAATCGTGCCGCGCTTGTCGGTGCGGGAGAAGAATATCTCGTCGAGGTGGAACGGGGCTTCACCGGATTTCGGACGCAAGTTGCGGTTCTCCATTGTCCATGCTTTGGGGTGGGTTCCGTCCATTCTGGCCTCAAGTTTCACTGGTAAAATTCGTCGACGATCCATTCTGCTAACGGAAAGAACCGTACCTCTTTAGGCGATGTGATCGGAGTTTTTTGTTTCAGGAACAGTTTTTATGCGCGGGGGCTTGGCTTGCCGTGCGGGGGAGCTGCGCCTAAGACAGCGGGCATGAAGACGCTCGACAACATTATCTCCGATCGCGGATCGAAATACGCGGTAACCGGCGGGGTTTGCGCCTCGGAAGCGGAGGCGCGGGCGATGGTGGCGGAGCTGTGCAAGACCCGCAAATTCGCCAAGGCGACGCATCATAGCTGGGGATTGATCACGGCAGAGGGGCCGCTCAAGGCCGATGATGGCGAGGCGGGGGCCGGGATGGTGATCGTGCGGATGCTGGAGCGCGAGGGGTTGAAGGATCACGTGGTGATCGTGACGCGCTGGTTCGGTGGCAAGCATCTGGGCGGCGACCGCTTCCGGCATATTCAGGAAGCGGTGCGGATCTATCTCGCCGATTTGTGAGGCCGCGGCCCGGACAGGCTTATTTCTGCGCTTTTTTCTCGGCGGCGGCCTTCATGCGGGCGAGCAGTTCGGCCTTGTTGCCTGCGGGCTTTTTCGGCGCGCCATGGGCGGGCTGGTGACCGGAGAATTTGGGTTCGCCTTTGGCACTCTTGGGGGCGCCGGATTTGCCGTAGTCCATGGGGGATCTCCTTGGGTTTCACGCGCTCTGGGCCTTCGGACGCGGGCTGTCAAGCATTCGCTTCCCTGTGCGGGGATCGCGGTGCTAGCGTTGGGGCAGGCACTGCGGCGAGGAGAGGCAGGATGACGAGCAAGGCGACCCCGTTTCCGATGGCATTTGGTGGGGCGGGCGGGCCAACGCCGAAGATTTCCCACGGGAAGGGCAGCTATCTGTGGGACACGGATGGCAAGCGCTACATCGACGGGTCTTGCGGGCCGGCGGTTTACTGCATCGGCCATGCGGACCCGCGGGTGAATGCGGTGGTGGCCGAGCAGATGGGGCGGATCGCGCATGGCTATCGCTTCAACTTCACTTCGGACCCGCTGGAGGAAATGACCGAGCGGCTGGGCCGCGCGATGGGGGCGGACCTTTCCGAAATGGTGTTCGTGACAGGGGGATCGGAGGCTGTGGAGGCGTCGATGAAGATCGCCTTGCAATACCATTACGACAGGGGCGATCCGGCGCGGGTGAAGTTCATCGCACGGAACCGGTCGTGGCATGGCAATACGCTGATGGCGACGGCACTTTCTGGCTTTACCGACAGGCGGCGGCCGTTCGAGGGGGCTTTGCCCGAGGTGGGGCGGGTGAGTGCCGCGAATGCCTACCGGCCGCCTGCGGGTGTGGGCGAGAACGCTTTGGTGCCGCATCTGGTGGCGGAGTTGCGCCGCGAGATCGAGCGGATCGGGCCGGAACGGGTGGCGGCCTTCGTGTTCGAGCCAGTGGTGGGGGCGGCGGGCGGTGCGGTGCCAGCGCCCGAGGGCTATGCGAAGGCCGTGGTGGAGCTCTGCCATTCCTACGGCATTCTGGTGATTTCCGACGAGGTGATGTGCGGCGCGGGGCGGTGCGGCGCATGGCGGGCGAGCGAAGTGGACGGGGTGGTGCCCGACATCGTGACCACGGCGAAAGGGCTTTCGGGGGGGTATCTGCCCTTGGGCGCGGCTGTGTATACGCGCCGGATTGGCGATGTGATCCGGGCCGGCACGGGCGCGCCTTTGACGGCCCACACCTACACCGGCCATACGGCCTGCCTTGCGGCGGGGGTGGCGGTGCAGCGGATCGTCGAGGAGGAGGGGCTCGTGGCCCATGTGGCCGCAAGAGGCCCGCGCTATCAGGAAGAATTGCGCCAGCGCTTGGCGCGGTTCGAGCAGGTGGGGAACGTGCGGGGGCGCGGCTATTTCATCGGCATCGAACTGGTACGCGACCCCGAGACGAAAACGCCCTTCGATCCGGCGCTGGGCATGGTGGCGCGGATCAAGGCGGAAGGCATGGCGCAGGGGCTGATCTGCTATCCGTCCTCGGGCAACGTGGATGGGCGCATGGGCGATCAGGTGATCCTAGCGCCGCCCTTCAATGCGAGCGAGGACGAGTTGGAAGAAATTGCCGACAAGATCGAGCGGGTGATCGAGGTGGTTCTGGCGGGGGTGTGAGCGCCTTTTCCGGGCGGAGGTCTGGCGAGGAGCGCCGGGGCTCTGCCCCGGACCCCAGGATATTTTCGCCAATATGAAATCCGGGCGCGGGAAAAGAAAAACGCGCGCCCTTGGGGAGCGCGCGTTCGAGGCTAGCCTAGGCTAATAGAAATCAGGCGAGCGAGCCGTCGATGGCCTTGCAGGCGTCGACGAGGCCTTTCACGGCGTCGACCGACTTCTGGAACATCGAGGTTTCGTCCTTGTCGAGTTTGATCTCGATGACTTTCTCGATGCCGCCAGCGCCGATCACGGTGGGAACGCCGACATACATGCCTTTGAGGCCGTAAGCGCCATCAACGTAGGCTGCGCAGGGCAGGACGCGCTTCTGGTCTTTGAGGTAGGCTTCCGCCATTTCGATGGCCGAGGTTGCGGGCGCGTAGAAGGCCGAACCGGTTTTCAGGAGGCCAACGATTTCGGCGCCGCCGTCACGGGTGCGCTGGACGATCGCGTCGAGCTTTTCCTTGGTGGTCCAGCCCATTTCGATCAGGTCGGGGAGCGGGATGCCGGCAACGGTGGAGTAACGCACGGAGGGGACCATCGTGTCGCCGTGGCCGCCGAGAACGAAGGCGGTGACGTCACGCATGGAAACGCCGAATTCCAGCGAGAGGAAGTGGCGGAAGCGGGCGCTGTCGAGAACGCCGGCCATGCCGACAACTTTCTCGTGGGGCAGGCCCGAGAACTCGCGGAGCGCCCAAACCATCGCGTCGAGCGGGTTGGTGATGCAGATCACGAAAGCGTTCGGGGCGTGGGCCTTGATGCCTTCGCCGACGGACTTCATGACTTTGAGGTTGATCCCGAGGAGGTCATCGCGGGACATGCCGGGCTTGCGGGGGACGCCAGCGGTGACGATGCAGACGTCTGCGCCTGCGATGTCGGCGTAATCGTTGGTGCCTTTGAAGGAACCGTCGAAGCCTTCGGAGGGGCCGGATTCTGCGATGTCGAGCGCCTTACCCTGCGGGGTGCCTTCTGCGATGTCGAACATCACGACGTCGCCGAGTTCCTTGAGCGCTGCGAGATGGGCGAGGGTGCCGCCGATCTGACCTGCGCCGATGAGGGCAATCTTGGTTCTGGCCATGGAAATATCTCCGGTCCGGTTGGATTTTCGCGCATGGGCGTAGTCCTTTCCGGCCCGTCGCGCAAGAGCGCTGCGCTGCGGCGCGGGGGATGTTTCCATTTGTTGCTTTGGAATGCGAGCGCTAAACCTTCAATTGGCGGGGTTTAGGGGCTTTTGCCGGGAGCGACCATGCTGGAGATGAATGCGGCGTTTTTTGCGGTGGCCGTGCCTGCGGTGCTGTTTGCGGGGATTTCGAAGGGCGGTTTCGGCTCTGGAGCGGCTTTTGCGAGTGCGACGATTCTCGCTCTTGTTCTGGAGCCGGGGGTGGCTTTGGGAATCATGCTGCCGCTTCTGATGGTCGTCGATGTGACGACGCTTAGGCCCTATTGGAAGAAGTGGAGCGCCTATGATGCGGGCGTGCTGATCCTTGGCGCGATGCCGGGGGTGGCTTTGGGGGCGGCGCTTTACAAAGTGGCAGACGCGGATGTGTTCCGGCTTCTGATCGGGGGCATCTCGCTTGGGTTCGTGGCGTGGCAGATTGCAGTGAAGGCGGGGCTGGTGCGGGGCGCGAAGGCGCCGATGGGGCGCGTTCCGGGGCTGGTTGCCGGAACCGTGGCTGGGTTCACGAGCTTCGTTAGCCATGCGGGCGGGCCGCCTGCGGCGGTGTATCTTCTTTCACGGAAACTGCAGAAGACGCAGTTCCAGGCGACGACTGTGCTGATCTTCTGGGCGATCAATATCGCCAAGGCGGTGCCCTATGCGGTTCTCGGGATTTTCACGGCGGAGACTTTGCTGGCCGATCTGATCCTCGCGCCTGTGGCGGTGCTTGGGGCGTGGCTCGGGGTGAAGGCGCATCACATGGTGCCGGAACGGGTGTTCTTCGCGATTACCTATGTGGCGCTGGTGCTGACGGGCACGAAGCTGATCTGGGACGGGCTGACCTAAAAAGAGGGCGCTCTAGGGGGAGCGCCCTCAGTCTTGGGGGGAACAAGGGAGGATGAGGTTTTCGCCTCAGGTTGATCAACGGCTGTCTGCAGGAAACCGTTAGGGTTCGCGCTAAAGTATTTTGCAGCGGGCCTCAGACCCGAGGTGGCTTTGGCGCGAATTGCGGGGTTTCGAAGGCCTTCCCGGAGGCGATCAGGCAGGATTGGCCGTTGGGAAGGGTGAGAGCGATGGTCCATGTCCCGGTTTCACGGGAGGCGAAAAGCTCCATCAAGGCGTTGTTCGAGCCGAGGCCGATGGATTGGGGTGTTTCGCCATAGCGTGTGCCGAGATCCTCGACGAGGACGGCGCGGGGCAGGCAGGTGGCGGGCTGGCTGTGCCCGTATGTGGGCGCGGCGAGGGCGAGGAGGGGCGACAGGAGCAGGGCGCGTTCAAGGTCTGTCATGGGCTTCCTTTCAAAGCGGGCGCTCGGGAGGGCGCGTATTGCGGACAGGCTGCGCCCGAGGCTTTGAAGAGGGGTTAATCCTGCGCGCGAAGCTTCGGATTGTCTGTATTTCGAGCCGCGACGCAGCGGAAAGACCGGCGATTTCTGCGATGCGGCGAAAATGGGGTTGAATTTTCCGGCAAGATTGGCGCATCTCTGGCGCAAGATTGTTACCGGAGAGACTCATGCAGACGCCACGCCCCACCCGTTCCGTGCTTTACATCCCTGGCTCCAAGGACCGTGCCCTTGATAAGGCGCGCGGGCTTCCTGTGGATGCGATCATCTTTGATCTGGAGGATGCGGTGACGCCGGAGGCGAAGGTCGAGGCGCGGGCGACGCTGAAAGCGGCGCTGGAGGGGGATGGCTATGCCCGGAAGCTGAAGATCATCCGCATCAACGGGCTGGATACCGAATGGGGCAAGGGCGATGTGGAAGCGCTGCGCGATGCGAAGTGCGATGCGTTCCTCTTGCCGAAAGTGAACGGTGCGGCGGATATAGATGCGCTGGCGGTGATGCTGCCCGAGGGGCGTGATATCTGGGCGATGATGGAAACGCCGAAGGGTATTCTCCATGCCGAAGAGATTGCCGCGCATCCGCGCGTGACGGGTTTTGTGGCGGGCACCAATGACCTCGCGAAAGAGCTGAACTGCCGCTATCGCGCGGACCGTCTGCCGATGCAGATGGCGCTGCAGATGATCATGCTGGCCGCGCGCGCGCATGGCGTGACGGCGATTGACGGGGTGTATAACCAGTTCAAGGATCAGGACGGGTTGCGCGCCGAATGCGAGCAGGGCCGTGACATGGGCTTTGATGGCAAGACGCTGATCCACCCCGATCAGGTGGCTGTGACGAACGAGTGCTTTGCGCCTTCGGAGGCGGAGATCGACCTTGCACGCCGCCAGATCGCGGCCTTCGAAGAGGTGGAGAAGTCCGGGCAGGGGGTTGCTGTCGTGGATGGTAAGATCGTCGAAAACCTGCATGTTGAAACCGCACGGAAGATTCTGGCGCTGGCGGAAGCCGTCGCCCAAACCTCAGCGGAGTAAACTATGGCGTATCTCATCCTCGGTCTGATCCTTTGGATCGGTTCACATCTGTTCAAGCGGTTGATGCCCGACGCACGGGCGAGGATGGGGAATGCAGGGAAGGGGCTGGTGACGGTTCTTTCTTTCGCGGCGGTCGGGTTGATGATCTGGGGCTACCGGAGCGCCGAGTTCATCGACGTGTGGACGCCGCCTTCGTGGACGGCGCATCTGAACAACCTTCTGATGCTGGTGGCGGTGTTCTTTCTCGCGCTGTCGCATTCGAAAGGGCGGCTGCGGGCGCGGTTCCGCCATCCGATGCTGGGTTCGGTGAAGATCTGGGCCGTGGCGCATTTGCTGGTGAATGGCGATCTTGCCTCGATCCTTCTGTTCGGCGGGATGCTGGCATGGGCGGTGGTCTCGGTGATCCTGATCAATCGCGCCGAGCCTTGGGTGTCGCCGCAACCGGGCGAGCCGAAGAAGGATGTGGTGGCAGTTGTGATGACGTTGGTGGCCTATGGCGTGATCGTGGGCATCCACATGGCGCTTGGCGTTTCGCCGTTCCCGGGGTGAGGCGATGCAGCTTTATCGCTTCCTCTCCGCAGATGACACGGCAGAGTTCTGCCACAAGGTGACTGCGGCCTTGAACAAGGGATGGGCGCTCTATGGCGGGCCGACCTATGCGTTCGACGCCGCGAATGGCGTGATGCGCTGCGGGCAGGCCGTGGTGAAAGAGGTGCCCGGAGACTACAGCCCGGATGTGAAACTGGGCGAAATGTGATTGCGGAAGTGGCGGGAGACCCTCGCCCTACGGAAGGAAAAAGACGATGACGAAGACGAATGCAGGCCGGTTTTTCGAGGATTACCGGGTTGGGCAAGTGATTGATCACGCGGTGCCGCGCACGGTGGGTGCGGGTGAGCGGGCTTTGTATCATGCGCTTTATCCGGCACGCCACGCGCTGCATTCGTCGGATGAGTTTGCACGGGCATCGGGGCTTTCGGCCTCGCCTCTGGATGATCTCGCGGCCTTCCACGTAGTATTCGGCAAAACCGTGCCGGATGTGAGCCTGAACGCGGTGGCGAACCTTGGTTATGCCGAGGGGCGCTGGCTGAAGCAGGTGTTTGCGGGCGATACGCTGCGGTCGTCTTCGGAAGTGATTGGGGTGAAGGAGAACTCCTCGGGCACGTCTGGCGTGGTTTACGTGCGCACGCGCGGCACCAACCAGCGTGGCGAGACCGTGATGGAATATGTGCGCTGGGTGATGGTGCGGAAGCGGAGTGCAGATAGCGCTGCACCTGAGGCCGTGTTGCCACAGTTGAAGAAAGTGCTGGCGGTTTCCGATCTGGTGATCCCGGAGGGGCTCGACTTCACCAGTTACGATTTCGGCTTGGCAGGCGAAGCGCACCGGATGGCGGATTATGCCGTGGGCGAGGTGATCGACCATGTGGACGGTGTGACCATCGAGGAAGCCGAGCACATGATGGCGACGCGGCTTTGGCAGAACACCGCAAAGGTGCATTTCGATGCAACGTTCCGCGAGGATGGGCGGCGTTTGATCTATGGCGGGCATGTAATTTCGATGGCGCGGGCGCTGTCGTTCAACGGCTTGGCCAATGTGCAGATGATCGTGGGCCTGAACGGAGGCGCGCATGCGAACCCGTGTTTTGCGGGCGATACGGTGCGGGCTTGGTCCGAGGTGCTGGACAAGGCCGAAACCGGCGCGCCGGGTGTAGGTGCGATCCGCTTGCGGCTTGTGGCGACGAAAGGCTCGGCGGGCACGCTGAAAATGGCGGAAGGCAAGTATGCACCTGAGGTTCTGCTCGACCTCGATTACTGGGCCTTGATGCCGCTTTAAGCGTGCGGTTGACGTTAAGGAATGTCGCAAACGGGTGATGCTGCGTCGCGGCAATATTGACGCAGCCCACCATTTCGATGGTTTGATCCTCTCTAGTTCCGATATTTTCCCACGCGGGAGGAGATTCGGATTTGGAAGGACGATTGATGAGCCAGAACGCCAATCTCGTGCGGGACCTAGACGAAATCCTCTCGACACCGATCGAGGCCGTTCCGGAACTGGTTCGGCGGATGGTCTGTGATCGCGCCCTTTCCGCGACGATCCATCACCTGAACTGCGAATTGAAAGCGGATGCTGCGGGGAAACCCCGCGAGGCGCTTGATCGCTTGGGCTTCGTGGAAAGCTGAAGCCGGGGTTGAGGCCCCTTCTTGTCACAAAATTGAGACAGTCGGATTGCCGCGTGTGGGTGGCTTTGCGACGCCCGGTGAAAGCGGTTCCTAGGTAGCGTATAAGGGCCGCATAACCACTTTTTCCGAGGATATCATGCGTTCTGCGCTTGTTTCTACCGCGCTGGCCCTTGGCCTTGCGATTCCTACTTTTGCGTCGGCTGAAGGCCTTAGCGTTTCCTACGGGGCGACGCTGACCAGCCGCTACCTTGCCAATGGCATCGAACAGACCACCGGCGCGGCGTTCCAGCCGTGGGTCGAAGCCGACATTCAGGGCTTCTACTTCGGCGCATGGGCGTCGAACACCGATGCCGCGATCACGGGTTCGGATTGGGAAGTCGATCTCTACGCGGGCTACCGCAACGAGGTTGGCGCGTTTAACTATGACCTGAGCTATGCCCGCTACTACTACCGTAGCCCGAGCGTGAACTGCTGTGGCGAAATCATCCTGTCGATGGGTATGGCAGCATCGGATGCGCTGAGCCTCGGCGTGCGCTTCGCCCATGATCCGGTGGCCGATGTGACCAACTCGCGCCTCTCGGTGGACTACGCGGTGAACGACAAGATCGGGTTGTCGGCGCAAGTCGGCACGATCTCGAACGGCGGGCATGATTACTGGAACGTCGGCGGCAGCTACGCGATTTCCGACAATTTCTCGGTGTCGGCAGCCTATCATGACACCTCGATCACCACGGGGCTGGCCGTTCTTTCGCTTGACGTGAGCTTCTGAGCGCATCGCTTTTGAAGATGCAGAAGGCCGCGCCGCAGGGCGCGGCCCTTTTCGTTGGATTGGGGGCTGGGAGAAACCGAAATCGTGGTATGTTCAACTATGTTCTTTGAGTGTGGGGGTAGCCATGGCCAGATTCGTCCTCGTGTTTTCGGTTTGGCTTTTTGTAGCAATGCTGGCGAGTGATCCGGCCAGTTCGCAGCAAGCGCTACAATTATGGAATACGCGGACCGTCAATTGTGGAGCGTGTTCGAGTTTCGCAAAAGCTTGGTGGGTGGAGGCGTTTAGCCCTGTTATCCGTGGCTATTCCTATCCGCATTCCAGAGGGGTCGTGGAAGAGTTCATCGAACGGACTCTCGCACTCGTCGAAGACTACTACAGCGGGGTTGATGTTGTAGGGGGCGTATTCGGCGCGCTTGGATAGCGTGTGAGCCAGCGTTGTGGGCGTCGACAGGATGACGTCGCTGAGGTCCCACGACGCATTGTTCTAAATGTTGGTCAGCGAAATGTTAAACATCTTTTCGGACTGGGCTTGCGCATCCTCCTCCTGCTCCTCCTC
>JALQUU010000069.1 GCA_023260655.1 Paracoccaceae bacterium
GTCGCGCCTGCATCCCGGCAAGTTCTATGCGCTGCCGCAGGCACCGCAGCAGTTCAAGCAGCTGATCATGGTCTCGGGCTATGACAAGTATTTCCAGATCGCGCCCTGCTTCCGCGACGAAGACCCGCGTGCGGACCGTTCGCCGACGGACTTCTACCAGCTCGACTTGGAAATGAGCTTTGTCAGCCAGCAGGACGTGTTCGACACGATCGGGCCGGTTCTGGCAGGTGTGTTTGAGGAGTTCGGCGGCGGCCGTAAGGTGGATGCGCCGCAGGACTGGCCGCAGATCGCTTATAAGGACGCCGCACTCTGGTACGGCACCGACAAGCCGGACCTCCGCAACCCCATCAAGATGCAGGTTGTGAGTGAGCATTTCGCGGGTTCGGGCTTTGCCGTGTTCGCCAAGCTTCTGGAGCAGGATGGCACGGAAATCCGCGCGATCCCCGCGCCGAAAGGTGGCAGCCGCAAGTTCTGCGACCGGATGAACGCTTGGGCCCAGAAAGAGGGCCTGCCGGGGATGGGCTATATCTTCTGGCGCGAGGCCGAGAATGGCGGCGGCATGGAAGCGGCTGGCCCCTTGGCCAAGAACATCGGGCCGGAGCGCACGGAAGCGATCCGCCAGCAATTGGGCCTCGGCCTTGGCGATGCGGCCTTCTTCCTTGGGGGCAAGCCTGCCGCCTTCGAGAAGATCGCAGGCCGCGCGCGCACTGCGATTGGCGAGGAATTGAACCTGATCGAGAAAGACCGTTTCGCCTTCGCTTGGATCGTGGATTTCCCGATCTATGCCAAGGACGAAGAGACCGGAAAGATCGAGTTCGAGCACAACCCCTTCTCGATGCCGCAGGGAGGGATGGATGCGCTTCTGGGCGATCCGCTGGCGGTCAAGGGCTACCAGTATGACCTCGCGTGCAACGGCTACGAGTTGGTGTCGGGTGCGATCCGGAACCACAAGCCGGAGATCATGTTCAAGGCCTTCGAGATCGCGGGCTATGGCGAGGATGAAGTGCGCCGTCGCTTCGGTGGCATGGTGAACGCGTTCCAATATGGCGCGCCGCCCCACGGTGGTTGCGCGGCGGGCATCGACCGCATCGTGATGCTTCTGGCCGATACGGCGAACATCCGCGAAGTGATCATGTTCCCGATGAACCAGCGCGCCGAAGACCTCCTGATGGGGGCACCTTCGGAGCCGACAACGGACCAGTTGATGGAATTGCGCCTGCGGGTGCTTCCGGCGGAAAAATAAGACATCGGAGAGGGGCCTCAGGGCCCCTTCTTCTTTCCGGCGCTTTCTTGCTTGGGGGCGCGGCGGAGGGGTGAATTTCCGGCGCGGCTTCTCTATTTAAGGAGGAGTGGCGGTGGAGACGCGGATGGGATTTGATCCGGAACTGGCGGAGATGCGGTTCGGCGCGGGGCAGGGAGTAGCCTTTATTGGAAATTTCAGGGAGCCACCAATGCAAGGCGTTGATTTATCACAGTATAGTACGAGGGTAGCGCCGCCGAAAGAGGCGATCGAGGGCCAGTGGGCGCGGTTAGAGCCGCTTTCGGCGGATGCCCATGCTGCCCTATTGTTTCGAGCTTTCGAAGGGCATGACGCGGTTTGGGATTGGTTGCCTTACGGGCCGTTCCATTCGGCCTCGCAATATCATCGCTGGGTGCGGGATGTGTCGGAGAAGGAAGATCCGGCCTACTACGCGATCTATGACAAGGAAACGGGGCGCTGGGGCGGGGTGGCGAGCTATCTGCGGATCGACCGGGCAAATGGATCCATCGAGGTGGGGCATATCAACCTCTCGCCGGGTTTGCAGCGGACGCGGGCAGCGAGCGAGGCGTTGATGCTGATGATCACTTGGGCGATGGAGCAGGGCTATCGGCGGTTCGAATGGAAGTGCAATGCGCTGAACATTCCCTCGCGCCGCGCGGCGGAGCGGCTCGGGTTCAGCTATGAGGGCGTGTTCCGCAACCATCTGATCGTGAAGGGAAAGAACCGTGATACGGCTTGGTTCGCAATCACGGATGGCGACTGGCCCGCGTTGAAGGAGGCCTATGCCGCGTGGCTTTCGCCTGCGAATTTCGACGCGGGCGGCCAGCAGCGTGAGCGTTTGGGCGATCTCACGCGGCTGGTGCGTGTTTCGAGCGATCCGGCGCTGATCGGCTGAGTTCAGAGGGCTACGCGGGTGCTGATCCGGTCTTGCAGGAGGCCTGCGAGGCGGGCGGCTTCGGCACGCGAGGGCAGGCGTGAGGCGCGGGCGGAGGCGAGCGCTTCACCTGCAGCGACGAGCGGGCCATCGCCTGCGGAACGTGCCACGCCAGTGACGAACTGGGCCACGTAATCGAGCATACCGCCTTCTGCATCGTCGCTGAGGATATCGGCGGCGTGGATCATATCGTCTTGGAAGGCGGCGTGATCGGGTTCGACGACATCGTCGGGCAGGGGGCGGAGGCCCGTGGGGCGGCGATCCTCGGGGAGGTGGGCCAGAATGGTTTGCTGGAAGAGCGCGAGGGAATTCACGGGCTTGGCGAGGAACCCATCCGCGCCTGCGACGAAGGCAAGCGTTTCGGCCTGATCATCGCCGGAGGTGCCGAGGATCACGTCGATGCGGGGGGAGACGCTGTTCAGGGCTTCGATAAGGGCGGCGCCGGAGCCATCGGGCAGGCCGATATCCACGATCACGACGGAGGGGCGATAGACCTGAAGGTGTCGTTCAGCGGCGCGAACGGAATCGGCACGGCGGATGCGGGCACCGGAGCGGAGGCAGAGAAGCCGCATGGCATCTGAGGCATAGCGGCTATCCTCGACGATGAGAATCGTGAGGCCGAGAAGCGGGCGGCTCGGGGCCGGTTGGCGGAGGGGGGAGAAGGGATCAAATTCTGGCATGGCAGCACCTTTGGTGGAGAGAGACGCGACTCACTGTGCCAGATGCATGGTGAATGGGCCGTTAACGGCTCTGACGCGGCGGCCTGCCGCATCTGAAACTCGGGCCTGCCCTTGTCAGAAGGGCGCGGCATCCCCATAACCCCCTTAACCTGACAAGCCCGAGGAGATCCCCATGATTGGCCGTTTGAACCACGTTGCGATTGCTGTTCCCGACCTCGAAGCCGCCTCCGAGCAGTACCGTTCGGCGCTGGGCGCAAAAGTGGGCGCGCCGCAAGACGAGCCGGACCATGGCGTGACGGTGGTGTTCATCGAACTGCCGAACACGAAGATCGAGTTGTTGTACCCGCTGGGGGAAAACTCGCCGATCCAGGGCTTCCTCGACAAGAACCCCTCGGGCGGTGTCCATCACGTTTGCTACGAGGTGGACGACATCATCGCGGCACGTGACCATCTCAAATCCACCGGCGCGCGGGTGCTGGGTACGGGCGAGCCGAAGATCGGGGCGCATGGGAAGCCGGTGCTCTTCCTGCATCCCAAAGACTTCAATGGCTGCCTCGTGGAACTGGAGCAGGTCTGATGGGGCCGACCTCCGCGCTCGTTCTTTTCGCGGTCATCTGGTTCATGACCTTCCTGATCGTGTTGCCGATCCGGTTGAAGACCCAAGGCGATGTGGGCGAGGTGGTGCCGGGCACGCATGCAGGCGCACCGCATGAGCCGCAGTTGAAGAAGCGCGCCCTGATCACGACGGCGATTGCGGTTGTGCTTTGGTGCATCATCGCGGGGATCATCCTCTCGGGAGCGATCACGATCCGCGATCTGGACATGTTCGGGCGGATGGGCCCGCCGAAGTAAGAAACGGAAGGGCGCCCGAAGGCGCCCTTTTCATTTCAGGCGATGGTAGAGATGGGTGAACGTCGCCGCGCCGAGGATCGGGATGGCGAGGTTCAGGAGCGGCACCGAAAGCGGGATGGCCATCAGGATGCCTGAAAGCCAGAGCGTGCCTTTGTGGCGTTTCCAGAAAGCACGCGCACCCTCGCGCCCTTCACGGCGCATCGCGGCCAGTGCCACATATTCGCGGCCCAATAGGTAGCCGTTCAGCCCCCAGAAGATGAAAAGCGCGGCGAAGGGCAGGAGCGCATAGGCGATCAGCGCGAGGATATTCGCCCCGATCAGCACTCCGAGGAAGTTCACCGTATCGCGGAACGCATCTCCAAAGGGCACGGGCGTGGCTTTGGGTAAGTGGGGGTAGTGCTTGGCTTCCACAGCATCGGCGACGGTGTCGAGGAACATCGAGGTGATGGCCGAAGCGACGGGCACCATCAGGAAGACAGATAGCAGGAGCATCACGCCGAAGCCTGCCCACGAGATAAGATCACCAAGCCATGCGACTTCACCGATGAGCGGCAGGGTGACGCCTGCGCCGAAGAGGTATTCGAGAAGTGCCAGAAGTCCCGCGCTGGCCCCGATCAGAAGCGCCATTGTGAGGCCGACGCCGAGCCAGAAGACGCGGGCGAAGCGGCGGTCGGCCATCTGGCCGAGGGCGGCGAAGAAGCTCGCGAAGATGGTGCCGATGGCCATTTATCCGGCCCAAGTGACGGTTGCGGAGAGATCGGGGCGCGGGCGCTCGGGCACATCGGAGGAGGGTGTGCCCATGTGGATGAAGCCCGCGACGCGTTCACCCTCGACGAGATCGAGCGCGGCGGGGCCGAAGCCTGCATCATGCGCGGGCCAGCCGGTGATCCATGAGGCGCCCCAGCCCGAAGCGAGGGCCGCGTTCACGAGCGAGAGGCAAACGGCGCCTGCGGAATAGGTTTGTTCGAGCGCTGGCACCTTCTCGACGGCGCGGGGGCATTCGATGACGGCGACGCATAGCACGCTGCGGCGGAACTGGCCGATGCCCTTTTCGGTTTTCTCGGCGTCAAGCCCGAGCGCTGCGGCGCGCTCGCCTGCCACTTTCGCCAAACGCTTGAGGCCTTCGGCTTCCAGCACCACGAGCCGCCACGGCTGGAGCATGCCATGGTCGGGCACACGGAGGCCTGCCGTGAGGATCGGTTCCAATTCGGCGCGGGAGGGGGCAGGCAGGCCAAGTATTTTGGCCGGAGGCGAGCGACGGGTGAGCAGGAAGTCGAGCGCGGCGGGGTTCGGTGCAGGCATGTCGTTCTCCGATAGGTTCTCTTCAGATGTCGGCGCTCGCGCGGGGCGGGTCAAGGCCAAGGGACTTCCCTGACGGCAGTTTTCCACTGACGTTGCGCCAAGCCACGTCAGGTCGCTTGCCTATCGGGGGTTAGCTGGCGCAAATTGGCGCAAAGGCCGCGCCGGGGAGAGTTGAGCGCGGCAATGACCAATGGGAGGGTTAAATGCAATTTGCATCCATCCGCGATTCTGTCGCGATCGAAAGCGAAATGTCTTGGGAAGCGCGGGACGTTGCCAAGACAGTGCACCAGATGCTGAGCCGCACGGCGGCAAAGCACGGCAACAATAACGCGATCTCGTTCCAGCTGCTCTCGGGCCCGACCGACAAGGCCGAAACCCTGAACTGGGCGCAGCTTCTCGAAAAAACCAACCAGACCGCGAACCTTTTCCACTCCTTGGGCGTGGGTGAAGGCGATGTGGTGGCGATGATCTTGCCCAATTGCACCGAAGCCGTGCTGACGCTTCTGGGTGGTTCGGTGGCAGGGATCGTCAACCCGATCAACCCGCTTCTGGAACCCGAGCAGATCGGCGCGATCCTGCGCGAAACCAAGGCCAAGGTCGTGGTGACACTCCGGCCCTTCCCGAAAACCGACGTGGCGCAGAAGGCGCATGAGGCGGTGCGCCATGCGCCGAATGTGCACACTATTCTGGAAGTGGACCTGAACCGCTACCTGACTCCGCCGAAGAGCCTGATTGTGCCGCTGATCCGCCCGAAGATCGCGGGCAAAAGCCATGCGGCGGTGAAGAGCTTCAACAAGGAAATCGCGCGCCAGCCGAAAACGCTCGCCTTTGCGGATGCGACCGCCGACCGCGTTTGCGCCTATTTCCACACGGGCGGCACCACGGGGATGCCGAAAGTGGCGCAACACCGCTATTCCGGCGTGGTCTATAACGGTTGGCTGGGCGGCACCCTGCTTTACACCCCCGAAGACAATGTGATCTGCCCACTGCCCTTGTTCCACGTGTTCGCCTGCCATGTGATCCTGATGGCCTGCATCACCTCGGGCGCGCATGTCGTGTTCCCGACCCCTGCGGGCTATCGCGGCGACGGCGTGTTCAACAATTTCTGGAAGCTGATCGAGCGTTGGAAAATTACCTTCATCATCACCGTACCCACCGCTATTTCCGCGATGATGCAGCGCCCGGTGAATGCTGACGTTTCGACGGTGAAGACCTCCTTCTCGGGCTCGGCCCCGCTGCCGCTGGAACTCTTCAAGCGCTTCGAAAAGGCCACTGAAGTGACCATCGTCGAAGGCTATGGCCTGACGGAAGCCACCTGCCTAGTCTCGGTGAACCCTTTAGATGGCGAGAAGAAGGTGGGCTCGGTGGGTATCCGCTTCCCCTATACCGAAATCCGCATCCTGAAGCAGGCTGCGGGTGGCGATGTGGTGGATTGCGGTACCGATGAAGTGGGCGAGATCTGTGTGGCCTCGCCGGGCGTCTGGTCGGGCAACACCTACACGGAAGCCGACAAGAACCGCGACCTCTACCATTTCGGGAAGTTCCTCCGCACAGGCGACCTCGGACGCATCGACGCCGATGGCTATCTCTGGATCACGGGGCGCGCCAAGGATCTCATCATCCGTGGCGGCCATAATATCGACCCGGCCGAGATCGAAGAGGCGCTTCTCGCCCATCCGGCGGTGGCTTTTGCAGGTGCCATCGGCCAGCCCGATGCCCATGCCGGCGAAATCCCCTGCGCCTATGTGGAACTCGTGGCAGGCGCATCGGTAACGGGCGCTGAACTCGTCGAGCACTGCAAAACCCTCGTCCACGAACGCGCGGCTTGGCCGAAGCATGTGGAAGTCTTGGCCGAATTGCCGAAAACGGCTGTGGGCAAGGTTTTCAAACCCGATCTCCGCAAGCGCGCGATCACGCGGATCTACAATGCGGCCCTCACGGAAGCCAAACTCAACGCCGAAGTCGTGGATGTTATCGACGACAAGAAGCGCGGCCTCGTGGCCCAAGTGAAGCGCTCGGGCGTGTTGCACGACGAGGAAGTCGGCCA
Organism: Paracoccaceae bacterium; assembly: GCA_023260655.1. Lineage (GTDB taxonomy): Bacteria > Pseudomonadota > Alphaproteobacteria > Rhodobacterales > Rhodobacteraceae > UBA9554. Next base: position 7,077 of record JALQUU010000069.1, read on the forward strand.
TGTCCTCGGGGCCTTCACCCGCCCGTGGGATTGGGTCGCCTGACCAAAATCAAATTTCGCATTCGGAAATATCCTGGGGGGTGAATGCCGAAGGCAGAGGGGGGCAGCGCCCCCCTTTTCTTTTCCTAGGCCCCGAAAAGCGCCTCTGGCCCGACCATTCCGGCAAGGCTTGCCGCTGCCACCAGCCGGAAATCCCGCTCCTTTGCGCCGATTAGCGCCACGGCTTGCGGCGGTAGCCCGCTGAACGTGGGGTGCAGGGCCGCGCGGATGCGGCTCCAGCCGTCACCGAGAGGTGTCGGGGCGGCATGGGTGAAGGGCAGGCCCGAGACTTCGCGCAGCTCTTCGAGATAGTCCTCGGGCCGTTCTGCGTCGGGGGCCAGCGCCAGTAGGCGGCAGGCCTGCACTTGGGAAAGTTTCGCGCGCACTGGTTCCGGCATTTCCAAGCGCCGCCCGAGCTTCAAGCGCAAGCCTTCCGGTGTGAAGAGGAACGCGCCGATGTCGCGCCCGCCCGTGCGCACGAGGCTCGCGTAATCGGCGTAGCTGATCCCCAGCTCTTTCGCCCGTGCCAGCATCATCTTCACTACTTGGGGCGAGGGTGTTTTCTGGCTCGCCTTGGCCTGCCGCCACGCAACGGTGCGTGTTGCGAAACCCGCTTCGGGAAAGGCGTTACTGTTATGTCCGGGGCCGGGTATTGGCATGGGAACCTCTGCTCTGCGCCAAAGCCTCAGCAAAAGCCAAATCTGCCGTCAAGGAATTCGACGCGAAGGCGCAAAAACCTGTTCCGGGAGTGCCTATTTTTCGAGCATTCTTTGGCGGGCTACCTTCGGAAGAGCCCACGCCGCAGTGCGCTCGGGTTGCGCTTTAGCAAGGTCCAGATTAGTTCGGGATAGTCGCGCTCTCCGTCGAGAAGCTCCATATAGGCGCGTTTCATGCTGTGCGAGTTCCGGAAGGCGGTTCGGAACAGCCTTTCGAAACTTGGATGGAAGAGCAGGGGGCGGAGCCTGTTGGCCCAGCGAAGCGACCTGTGGAGCGGCTTTAGTGCCTTGCGGTAGATCGTGAGTGCCTTCTCCGGCTGGCTCGCGGCGAGGCTCTGCGCGGCGGCCAGTGCGGCCAGTTGCCCGCTTTTCATCGCGAAAGCGATTCCCTCGCCCGTGATCGGATCAACGAGCCCCGCCGCATCGCCCGCGAGCAGCACAGGCCCTTGCCCGGGCTGTTTCCGGAAGGCGCCGAAGGGGATGAAATGGCCTTTGTAGGTGCTTTTGGGGCAGCCTTGCCCGAGTTTCTCCAGATAGTCGCCCATGGCGGCCTTCATATCGGCGTTCGCGGCCAGCAAACCGCCAACTCCGATGGTTGTGCTCTAGGCTTTCGGAAAGGCCCAGCCATAGCCCCATTGCGCGGCACCGAAGTCGATCCGCACGGGCGCGTCGGGGGGCGAGGCGGGGGCTTCGATCTCCAGCCCGAATCCGATCCGCGCGTGATCAAAGGCGCTGCCGAAAATCTGCCGTGCGACGGCGCTGTTCACGCCATCAGCCCCGATAAGCACGCGGAACTTGAGCCTCTGGCCACTCGCGAGCACAACCTCATTCTGTGCCAGATCGAAGGCGGCGATCCGCGATCCGGTGAAATCCGCAACACCTGCGGCCATGGCGTGGCGGTAAAACCCGTGGTCGAGATCCCATCGCATGGTGAGATAAAGAGGGGGCACATCTTCGAGCGTGCCAAGGCTCGCTTCGGCCTGCCAGAAGGAAACGCTTGATTTCTCGACCATGGTTTCCGGGGCAGGTTTTTCGCCGAAAATCTCCTGATAATAAGACTTTGCGCGACCGGTGAAGAGCCCGCCGCAGAGTTTCTGGCGTGGGAAACGGGCCTTGTCGATTAGCGCGGCTTTGAGCCCCGCGCGCGCGGCCGTGACCGCAGCCGCCCCACCGGCAGGGCCGCAACCGATCAAGATCACGTCGAAGACTTCGGGGGTAACCTTTGCCAAAACAGCTTTGCTCCTGCGCCACGCGCAATGGAGATACAGGGGATTGGAGCTGTGCTCAACGGGAGGGGAAGATGGTGCTGTGAGAGAGGATTGAACTCTCGACCTCTCCCTTACCAAGGGAGTGCTCTACCACTGAGCTACCACAGCGAACCTTTTCGTGGGGCGCTGATTAGACTCAATCTTTCCCCCGCGCAAGGGCAATCTGGACGCAATTTATCACCTCCTGTATGAGGACCGTATGACAGGCAAATCGACAGGCAAGGCAACCGGTGCGGGAACCACCCGCGAAGACCGATTGAAAGCGGCGCTCAAGGCCAATATGGCCCGTCGCAAGGCGCAGGCGCGTGCGCGCGCCTCCGCTACCGAAGATGAAGTGCAAACAGATCTTGCCCCTGTGCAGGACAACACCGAGAGGCAGGACTGATGGATTCGATCATCGTAACGGGCAATGGCCCTTTGAATGGCCAGATTCCGATCGCTGGCGCAAAGAACGCCTGCCTCACGTTGATGCCCGCGACGCTTCTCTCGGAAGAACCCTTGACGCTGACCAACGCGCCGCGCCTCTCGGATATCCGCACCATGACCACCCTCCTGCGTTCGCTCGGCGCGGAAGTGTCGACGCTGCAAGATGGCAAGGTGTTGGCGATGGCGAGCCATGGCGAGATCAACCCTGTCGCGGATTACGACATCGTGCGCAAGATGCGCGCCTCGAACCTTGTACTTGGCCCGCTTTTGGCGCGGCTTGGCCATGCGGTTGTGTCGCTGCCCGGCGGCTGTGCGATCGGCGCGCGCCCGATGGATATCCATATTGACGCTCTCACGGCCTTGGGGGCCGAGATCGAGTTGAAGGAAGGGTATCTGCACGCCACAACGAAAGGTGGCCTCAAAGCCGCGGTGCATGAAATGCGCTTCGCCTCTGTGGGCGCGACAGAGAACTTCTTAATGGCGGCAACGCTCGCCAAGGGCACGAGTGTGTTGAAGAACGCGGCCCGCGAGCCGGAAATCGTCGATCTGGCGAACTGCCTGCGGAAAATGGGTGCGCAGATCGAAGGCGATGGCACCTCGACTATCGAAATCCAGGGCGTTGACCGCCTCCATGGCGCGACCCACCCCGTTGTGACAGACCGGATCGAGCTTGGCACTTACATGCTGGCCCCTGCAATT
>JALQUU010000070.1 GCA_023260655.1 Paracoccaceae bacterium
GTCACGCTGCCCCTTGTATCGCCGACCCTTTTCTTCCTATCCATGGTCGCCGTCATAGGCACTTTTAAAGCGTTTAATCACATATATATCCTGCGGACCCCCGGTGCACGCGACAGCGTCGACGTGCTGAGCATCGCCATATTCGATCAGATATTTGAGTTCCACAATGCTGGCTATGCTTCGGCAATGGCTTTTGTGCTCTTTGTTGCCATTTTGGGGCTGACGTTTTTGCAAAACAGAATGCTCGGAAAGCGCGTGTTCTATGGCGACTAGAAATGCGCTGCGCGGGCGCGCAATTTGGGTGTATTCAGGTCTTGTTGTGGGCGGACTAGTGGCGGCCTTTCCCTTTGTCTGGATGCTGTTGGCATCGTTTATGACGCGGGGTGAAACGCTGCGCAGAGTGTTCACGCCAGAAAGTGTTCAGTGGGCCAACTACTATCAGGCATGGAAAGAGGCAGACTTTGGTCTGTATTTTGAAAACTCGCTTTTAGTGGCCGTCGTGCAGGTGCTGGGCACGCTGTTCTTTTCTTTGCTAGCAGCCTACCCGCTGGCGCGCATGGAGTTTCGTGGTCGGGACACCATATTTGCCGGCATCCTTGCTACGCTGATGATTCCCGAAACCGTTACCATGGTGCCCAACTTTCTCACGATTACTTGGCTGCATCGCACGTCCCCTTTTCCTTGGCTCAACAGTTGGCCCTCACTTACGATCCCCTTTATGGCCAGTGCATTCAGCATCTTTTTGCTTCGCCAGTTTATGCGCGGAGTACCCAATGATCTATGGGAAGCTGCACGTATTGACGGGGCTGGACACGTTCGATTTCTATTCCAAATTATGTTGCCCTTGTGTCGGGCTCCTCTGCTGACGGTAGGCATGTTTACGTTTATAGGATCGTGGAACTCGTTGGCTTGGCCTCTACTGGTGACCAATACCCCCGATTGGCGTCCTATTTCAGTGGGATTGCAGCAGTTTGTGCTGGGCCAGACTATTGACGAAGCGATCAAGCGTGGCGTGGGGCGCGCGGCCGAGGGCTACACCTTCTCCTACGATATGCTGGGCGAAGCGGCGATGACGGCGGAGGATGCCGCACGCTACCACGCGGCCTATGCGGCGGCGATCAAACGCTTGGCTAAGGAAACAAAATCCGACGATATCCGTGTAAATCCGGGGATTTCCATCAAACTGTCGGCGCTGCATCCGCGCTATGAAGAAGGCCAGAAAGACCGTGTGATGGCGGAATTGGTGCCTGCCACGTTGGAGCTTGCGTTGCTCGCGAAAGAGGCGCGTATGGGCCTCAATATCGACGCCGAAGAAGCGGATCGGCTCGATATCTCGCTCGACGTGATCGAGGCTGTGCTGCGCGATCCGCGCCTCGCCGGATGGGATGGTTTCGGCATCGTCGTGCAGGCTTATGGCAAGCGGGCGGGCCGCGTTCTGGAATGGCTCTATGCGCTGGCAGGCGACGTGAGCCGCCGTTTGATGGTGCGCCTCGTGAAGGGGGCTTATTGGGATAGCGAAGTGAAGCGCGCGCAAGTGGACGGGTTGGAGAGCTTCCCGGTGTTCACCGCCAAGGAAGTGACGGACGTGAGCTATCTGGCCAATGCGAAGATGCTTCTGGGCATGACGGACCGGATCTATCCCCAGTTCGCCACGCATAACGCCCACACGGTTGCAGCGATCCTCGAGATGGGGGCGGCGCCGGAAAGTTTTGAGTTTCAACGGCTTCACGGCATGGGCGAAGCGCTGCACGATATGGTGCTGAAGGCGGAAGGCACGCGGTGCCGGATCTATGCTCCTGTGGGCGCGCACCGCGATTTGCTGGCCTATCTCGTGCGGAGATTGCTGGAGAACGGGGCGAACTCGTCTTTCGTGAACCAGATTGTGGATGAAGATGTGGCACCGGAAGTGGTGGCGGCGGACCCGGTGGCGGCGCTTGAAAAGATGGGGGCAGCACGGACGGCGGCGTTGAAGCTGCCGCTGGAGATCTTCCGGCCTGAGCGCGCGAATTCCATGGGGTTTGATCTGCGCGATGCACGTGATCTGGTGGCCATCGAGGCGGCGCGCGGGCCTTTCGCGCAGGCGAAATGGGTGGCCGGGCCACTTTTGGCAGGCGTTTCGGCTTCGGGCGGGGTGGTGATGGAGGTTCGCAATCCGGCGGAGCGGAGCGATCTCGTGGGCGAAGTGCGGTTGGCGAGCGCGGACGATGTGGAGGCCGCGATTTCGGCTGCGTTGCCGTGGGGGGCGGAGGCTTCGGTGCGGGCGGCGGCTTTGGTGCGGGCGGCGGACCTTTACGAGGCGCATTTCGGCGAGATTTTCGCGCTCTTGGCGCGGGAAGCTGGAAAGACGCCGCGCGATGCGGTGGCGGAATTGCGCGAGGCTGTGGATTTCCTGCGGTATTACGCGGCGCGGGCAGGGGAGTTGAGTGCTCCGGCGCGGGGCGTGGTGACGGCGATTTCGCCATGGAACTTCCCCTTGGCGATCTTCACGGGCCAGATTGCAGCGGCACTTGCGGCAGGGAATGCGGTTTTGGCGAAGCCTGCGGAAGCCACTGGCTTGATTGCACATTTCGCGGTGAAACTCTTGTTGGAGGCGGGTGTTCCCGCTTCGGCTCTGCAACTTTTGCCAGGGTATGGCGCGGAAATCGGGGCGGCTTTGACGGGCGATGCGCGGCTTGCGGGTGTGTGCTTCACGGGGTCGACCGCAACGGCACAGCGCATCGGGCGGAGCATGGCGAAGGGGATGGCACCCGGCGAGATGTTCATCGCGGAAACAGGCGGCTTGAACGCGATGATCGTCGACTCGACGGCGCTTCCGGAGCAGGCGGTTCGGGATATTCTGGCGTCGGCCTTCCAATCGGCAGGGCAGCGGTGCTCGGCGCTTAGATGCTTGTATTTGCAGGAGGATATCGCAGGGCCGTTCCTCAAGATGCTCTACGGGGCGATGGAGGAATTGCGGTTGGGCAATCCTTGGGCCCATGAGACTGATATTGGGCCGGTGATCGATGAGCGCGCCAAGGCGGGGATCGTGGCGCATATCGAAGCAGCGCGGAAAGACGGGCGTATTCTCAAGGAGTTGGCGGTTCCCGAGGTGGGCTGTTTCGTGGCTCCGACCGTGATCCGTATTTCGGGAATTGCCGCGCTGGAGCGCGAGATTTTCGGGCCGGTGCTGCATGTGGCGACGTTCAAGGCGGATGAAATCGACGCGGTTGTGGATGCGATCAATGCCAGCGGTTACGGGCTGACCTTCGGGATGCACACGCGGATTGATAGCCGCGTGGAGCAGGTGACGGCGCGGCTCAAAGTGGGGAATGTTTATATCAACCGCAACCAAATCGGTGCCGTGGTCGGTAGCCAACCATTTGGTGGGGAAGGACTTTCTGGCACCGGACCGAAGGCGGGCGGGCCGGCTTATGTGAAGCGGTTTACGGCTGTGGAGCCCACGGTTGAGGCGTTCGAGCCGGCGAAGGCTGTGGATGTGGCGGCTGTGGAAGCGCGGATATTGGCGCTCGGGGCTTTCCCCGAAGAACGGCTTTCGGTGGAAGACCTGCCGGGGCCGACGGGGGAGTCGAATCGTTTGTCGGTGTTCGGACGGGGCGTGGTTTTGTGCCTCGGGCCCTCAGTTCAGGCGGCGATGGAGCAGGTGCGGATCGCACGAGACAATGGATGCCAAGCGGTGGCCGTTGCGCCGGGCGTCAGCCAAGCCCTTGGTTTTGATGGTGTTTTGCTGCGTGGAGCCTTGGAGCACATCAAGGGCATTGCGCTGGTCGCGCTCTGGTCGGAAGAGGAGGATAGCCGTGCGGCAGCGCGCGCTTTGGCCGCGCGGGACGGGGCTTTGATCGGGCTCGTGACGGCGCGGGGCGACATGGCGGAGCGCTGCCGGATGGAGCGGCATGTCTGCGTGGACACGACGGCGGCGGGTGGAAACGCGCAGTTGATGGCGGCGGCACCAGAGACAAAAACAGCGGCTTGAGGCCATTTCCGAATCCTATGGATTGCGTATGGCTTGTGTATGGCAAGCGTCATGACGTTGAGCGGCGGGCGAGGGTGACCCTTGCCCGCCGATTTCACCTTAAAACGGCGTTCAATTTTCGGCAGGTGAAACCTTATTTCTCGCAGGAAAATATCCTGCCGCTCGTAGGGTGCTCAAAATTTGAGCGGTAGAAACACCTATGCCGAGCCATTTTGGGTTGGCATACCAGATTTTCCAAACTAGCTTTCCCGCCAAGCGGCCCATGGGAGCGGTCGCGCAATGGGAGAGAAATCATGAATCTTTTCACGAAGGCCGCTGTTGCGGCTCTCGCATTCGGCTTCGCATCGGAAGCAGTTGCGACGGAATGGAACGTTTCGGTTTGGGGTAAGCGCCGTGCGTTCACCGAGCATATCGAGAAAATCGCCGAGCTGGTGAGCGCCAAGACCAATGGCGGCTTCACGATGAACATCAGCTACGGTGGCTTGTCGAAGAACACCGAGAACCTCGACGGTATCCAGATCGGTGCATTCGAGATGGCGCAGATCTGCGCAGGCTACCACGAAGACAAGAACCCCGCTGTGACGGTTCTGGAACTGCCCTTCCTCGGCGTGTCGACGCTGGAAGAAGAAGTGGCTGTGTCGAAGGCGGTTTACGCGCACCCGGCTGTGCAGCAGGACTTCGAGCGTTGGAACGCGAAGCTTCTGATGTCCTCGCCTATGCCGCAGTATAACCTCGTGGGCCGTGGCGATCCGCGTGACTCGCTCGACAAGATGGCTGGCATGCGTGTGCGTGCGACCGGTGGCCTTGGCGATGCGTTCAGCACCGTTGGTGCGGTTCCGACTTCGGTGACCTCGGCAGAAGCCTATAACGCGATGGAATCGGGTGTTGTGGATACGGTGGCATTCGCGCCCCACGCGCACCTTTCGTTCCGTACCATCGACCAGGCTACCTGGTGGACCGAGAACCTGAACCCCGGCACCGTGAACTGCCCGGTGGTGATGAACATCGACGCCTATAACGCGCTTTCGGCTGACGAGCGCGCGGCGCTGGACGGTTCGGTTGACGAAGCGATCGCTTACTACATCGACTTTTACAACAACCAGACCATGACCAAGTGGGCCAAGACGCTGGAAGAAAAAGGCGTGACCAAGGTCAACTTCTCGGACGAGCAACTGGCCGAGTTCCGCGAGAAAGCGGCCGGCCCGGTGCGTGATGCATGGATTGCCAAGATGGACGCCGCAGGCATCCCCGGCAAAGAGCTTTACGAGCTCGTGCAGTCCTCGCTGGCAGCTGCCAAGAAGTAATGGACCAAGTCCGGCCTCCTTTTGGGGGCCGGATCAGGCCGCCCGGGGTGGGGCGGCCTTTTCTTTCTCATAATCAGGGGAGGCAGGACCATGGCCGGAGGCGGCGCGGTTCTTGAGGATGGGAGCATCTTCAGTCGGCTCGACAGGGGGCTTGCGAAAGCGGAAAGCGTTTTCGCTTTGTTGGCCGGTTTCACGGTTTTCCTGATGATGCTGCTTGCAGTGTTTTCGGTGACGGGCCGGAACTTTTTCAACTCGCCCTTGCCGGGCTATGTGGACTGGATCGAGTTTGCGATGCCGTTCCTTGCGTTCCTCGGGATCGCGTGGACGCAGCGGCAAGGCGGGCATATCCGCATGGACATCCTGATCGGGCGACTCAAGGGGCGGCCCGGATGGGCGGCGGAATTCGTCACCACGTTCTTTACGCTTCTGCTCCTTGTGTTCCTGATCTGGGGCTCTTGGGCGCATTTCCAGCGGAGTTTCGATTGGGCGGCACCTTTGTGGTCGCGCGATAGTTCCATCGACATCGCTTTGCCCTTGTGGCCGGTGAAGCTTCTCGTGCCCGTGGCGTTTTCGCTGACGGCGGTGCGCGTGGCTTTGCAGCTTTGGGGCTATGCGCGGGCCTTCGTGGAAGGGGCGGAGCGACCGATTGGCGTGCCTTTGGTGCTGAGTGCGGCGGAACAAGCCGCAGAAGAGGCCCGCCATGTTGGCGGCTTCGAGAAATAAGGGGGCGGGCTGATGGATCCAATTGATATTGGTCTGATTGTAACGGGCGGCCTCTTCGTGATGGTCGTTCTGGGGATGCGCGTGGGTTTTGCGGCGGCGATTGCCGGGCTTCTAGGCCTTGTGTGGATCTTCTGGGCGAAGAAGGGCTATGCGCCGGAGCAATTCGGCTGGGCTATTGGCGTGGCGGTGAAAACTGCGGGCCAAGTACCGCATTCGAAAGTGGCGAGCCAAGAGTTGAGCCTGATCCCGACCTTCGTGCTGATCGGGTATCTGGCCTATTACGCGGGCCTGACGACGGCGCTCTTCGAGGCGGCGAAACGCTGGCTTGGCTGGCTTCCGGGCGGGATGGCTGTTGCGACGGTGTTTGCGACGGCTGGTTTCGCGGCGGTGTCGGGCGCATCGGTGGCGACTTCGGCGGTGTTCGCGCGGATCGCGATCCCCGAGATGCAGGCGATGGGTTATAACAAGCGCTTTGCGGCGGGGGTTGTGGCGGCGGCGGGCACTTTGGCCTCGCTGATCCCGCCTTCGGCGATCCTTGTGATATATGCGATCATCGTGGAGCAGGATGTGGGCAAGCTATTGCTCGCGGGCTTCATTCCGGGGGCGTTCTCGGCGGTGATCTATGGCTCGCTCATCGTGGGGATGGCGCTTCTTTGGCCGAAGATGGGCCCGCCTGTGGGGGGCTATTCGTGGAAGGAGCGGCTCGTTTCGCTGCCGCCTGCTTTCCCGATCTTCTTCGTGGTCTTCATCATCATCGTCTTCATCTACAACCCGTTCGGGGGTGACGCATGGGGCACGCCGACGGAAGGGGGCGCTTTGGGGGCCTTCGTGGTGTTCCTGATGGCGCTCTGGAAGAAGATGGGCTGGAAAGAGTTCCGTGATGCCCTGATGGAAACGGCGAAGCTTTCGGCGATGATCTTCACGATCATCTGGGGCGTGCTGATCTATGTGCGCTTCCTCGGGTTTGCCGATCTGCCGGGCGCGTTCGCGGACTGGATTTCCTCGCTGCATTACAGCCCGATGATGATCCTGATCTGCATCCTCTTGGCCTATGCGGTGCTGGGCTGCTTCATGGATGCGATCGGGATGCTGCTTCTGACGTTGCCGGTGGTGTATCCGGCAGTGATGGCGCTCAATGGCGGTGAGAATGTGGCGGCGGCGGATAGTGCCTTTGGCATGTCCGGCCCGATGTGCGCGATCTGGTTCGGGATCTTGGTGGTGAAGATGGCAGAGTTCTGCCTGATTACGCCGCCTATTGGCCTGAACTGCTTCGTGGTGGCGGGTGTGCGCGATGACCTGACGGTGCAGGACGTGTTCCGGGGCGTGACGCCGTTCTTCATTGCTGATGCGGTGACGATCGGCCTTCTCGTGGCCTTCCCGGCGATTGTGCTTTACCTGCCATCCTTGGCGTAAAGCTTTGAAACATCAGAACGCGCGCGTGAGGGTGATGCCCACGCGCGCGTTTTGCCATGTGTATAGCGGCACTGTGGAGCGTTGCCGCTCGAGGCCGATTTCCAGAACAGGGGCGAAGCCCATCGCGTTGATGCCTGCGTGTTGGACGCGGAGCGAGAGGCCGAAGCGGAGCCAGCCTTGCAGGGGTTTTTGGCGCGCGCCAATGTAGGCAAGGGAGCGCAGGGCGCGGGTTTCATCCTCGGCGGCGAGGTCAGCGGCGCGGGCGCGGGTGAGGTGAAAACGGGCGCGTTCGGACTTGCCTGCGGTGGCAAGCGCGCGGCCGAGTTCGAGGCGGCAAAGCGAGTTGGCAGGTTTTGCGGCCACCAAGGCTTCGAGATGCGGCACGGCCCCTTCGGGGTTGCCAAGCGTGGCATGGGCGACGGCGAGCGCCCAATGGCGGCGCTCGGCCCCCTCGGGGGTGGTGGGGTTTAGAGATGAGAGGAGCCGGAGGGCTTTCGCCGGATCGCTGGTTCTGATTGCGGCTTCGGCCTCGGTATAAGGAGCCGCGACATCGGCGAGAACCGATGTCGCGGTGAGGGCCAAGGCAAGGCCGCAGGCGCAAAGGCCCCTGCGGAGGGCAGCGATCATTGTTTGACGATGTAGAACGAGCCAGTGGTGGGCAGGAGATCCCCGTTCAGGTTGCCCATCGTGCCGCCAGCAGCGCCGAAGGCGGTGGGCGCATTCGCGCCGAAGCCGCCCGTGAGCGCGACATTCGCACCGTCGGTGTGGCCGTTGGTGGTGAGGTTGCCGGCAAAGCCCAAGAGCATAGTGCCCGTGCGGCTGTTCGCATCGATCCCCGGTGCAAAGCCGCCTGTGGGGAGTTGGGGTATGGCGAGGCGCAGGATCGAGTTCGGAACGCCCGTGGAATTCAGTGTGCCGGTATAGGTGATCGGGTTGCCTTCATATTCACCACTGAAATTGGTGATGGTACCCGAGAAGGGGTTGGCAGCGGAGCCTTCCGTCCAGTTCACGGCGACGTCGATATCGCCCACGACGACGCCCTTTTCATCGGCGGTGTTGCCGACGGCGTGGAGCACAAGTTCGGTTTTGCCCTTGTAGGTGCCTTGGACCGTGGTGGGCATCGCGGCGGTGGCGCCTTGGGTGGAGATGCGGTTGAACTCGGTGTCACAGGCGGGGATCGTGAGGCCCGTGGTGGCTGTGCCACCTGTGCCGCCCGCACCGCCTGCGCCGGGGATAGCAGCCGCGTCGCATCCTGCGAGGGCAAGAATGCAGGGGATCAAAAGAAGGGATTTGCTAAGGGCCATAATAGGAAAAGCTCCGGCTAATAGGACTAATAATGGCGCGAAATTAGCGGGATGGGATTGGGCCGTATGCCCCCTGAACAGGGGGAGGAAAGGCGCGCGAATCCTTGGCCTTGGCGGTGGAGGCGGTTAGAACGGGCCTCCCAACCTATGGAGTGAGTGATGGATACTGCAGCCCGTATTGCCGAGACGATTGCCAAGGAGATCGGGGCCAATGCCCGGCAGGTGGTGGCGGCAGTGGGATTGTTGGACGAGGGCGCGACGGTGCCTTTCGTGGCGCGCTACCGGAAGGAAGTGACGGGGGGCCTCGATGACACGCAGCTTCGCACGCTGGCCGACCGTTTGGGCTATCTGCGCGAGATGGAGGATCGGCGGGGGGTGATTTTCGCGTCGATCACCGAGCATGGCAAGATGACCGACGATCTGGCGCGCTCGATCGCCAAGGCGGGGACCAAAGCGGAGCTGGAAGACATTTACCTGCCCTACAAGCCGAAGCGGCGCACCAAGGCGATGATCGCGAAGGAAAACGGGCTGGAACCGCTTCTGGACGCCATTCTGGCGGATCGGCGCGCGGCTCCGGAGGCATTGGCTGCTGGCTACGTGACCGAGGCCGTGGCGGATGCGAAGGCCGCTCTGGAAGGCGCGCGGGATATTCTGGCGGAGCGGCTGACGGAGGACGCGGGGCTTTTGGGGCGGCTCCGGGCGTGGTTGCAGAAGGAAGCGCTGGTGACGGGGAAGGTGATCCCCGGCAAGGAGCAGGAAGGGGCGAAGTTCTCGGATTATTTCGACCACTTGGAGGCTTGGGCGACGATCCCCTCGCACCGGGCTTTGGCGCTTCTGAGGGCCTCGAAAGAGGGAATCATCTCGCTTGATATCGGGCCAGAGCCTGAGGCCGGGAAGGCGCGGGCGGAGGCGATGGTGGCCTCTGTGGTTGAGGCGGCGGGCGAAGGCGCGGGCGACAAGTGGCTCCGCGCGGCGGCGGGATGGACGTGGCGGGTGAAGCTTTCCATGTCGATGATGGTGGACCTCATGGGCGATATGCGGGCGCGGGCGCAGGAAGAGGCGATCCGAGTTTTTGCGCGCAATCTCAAAGATTTGCTCTTGGCGGCTCCGGCAGGGGCGAAGCCCGTGCTGGGCCTTGATCCGGGGATCCGGACAGGCGTGAAGGCGGCTGTGGTGGATGCGACGGGGAAGCTTCTGGAGACGGCGACGCTCTATCCGTTCCAACCGAAAATGGATGTGCGGGGTGCGGAAGCGGAAATCCTGCGGATGGTGGCACGGCACGGGGTGGAGTTGATCGCGATCGGCAATGGCACGGCGAGCCGCGGGACGGAGCGTTTGGTGGCGGATGCGTTGAAGGCCATTCCGAAGACGGTGAAAGCGCCGTTGAAAGTGGTGGTGAGCGAGG
>JALQUU010000006.1 GCA_023260655.1 Paracoccaceae bacterium
GTGCGCACTTCCCAGTCGGTGAAAACGCCCGAAATCCGCGCGCGGAAGCTTTCCGGCAGGCTCCCCATCTCTTGGCCCAAATTGCCCACGAGGCACCCGCGCCGGAAACCGAACTTCGCCATCCCCGCCTCCGCATCGCCGGCGAAGGCTTTCAGCCGTTCCAATGGCGCGAGGCTTTCGTCCAGAAACCAGCGGTCGAGCTTGGAGGCAAAATAGGCGGCATAGGCGTCGATCAGCGCCAGCCCGAAGGCCTCTTTGCTCTCGAAGTAATGATAGAACGAGCCCTTCGGCACCCGCGCCGCACCGAGGATTTCCTCGATGCCAACCGCGCTGAAGCCCTTCTCGGTCAACACCGCCAAGCCTGCGCGCAACAGCCGCTCGCGCGTGCCATCCGGCAGGCTCGGGTCTTTCCGTGGGCGGCCACGCTTGCGCGGCATAGGGGCGATTTCAGCTCTCATGCCGAATTACTAGACCGACCGTCTAATTAATTCAACCGCGCTCTTTGTTCACCGGCACCGTGTAGTTCAGCACCCGCCGCCCGCCGTCGGGATAGATCGTCTCGCCGGTGAAATACGAGGCATCGTCGGAGGCCAGAAACGCCACTACCGAGGCGATCTCCTCAGGCCGCCCCATCCGACCAATCGGCGTGCGCGAAAGCACCACCTCTTCGCCGCCTGCACGGTTCATGAAGGCCCCCTTGATGATCTCCGTCTCGATCGTGCCCGGCCCCACGCCGCACACGCGAATACCATGCGGCGCGAAGGAAACCGCGGCTGTCGAGGTCACCTGATTCATCCCGCCCTTGGAAATCGCATAGGTCGCCAGATTGGGGTTCGCGAGGCCCGAGTTGATCGACGACATGTTCACGATCACCCCGCCATCCCCTTGCTTTATCATCTGCCGCGCCGCCGCTTGCGTGCCCATGAACGCACCCTTGAGGTTCACGCCGATCACCTTGTCGAACTCCTCCGGCGACACCTCGAGATAATCACGCACAATCGCGATGCCCGCATTATTCACCATCACATCGACCCGCCCGAACCGCTCCACCGCGAAGGCGATCAGCGCGTCGATATCCGCCTTCTTCGACACATCGCAAAGGCAGGCCGCCGCATTTGGCCCCAGTTCCGCCGCCGTCACCTCCACCATCGCCTGATCGACATCCCCGAGAACCACTTGCGCGCCCTCGGCCAAGAACCGCTCCGCGCAAGCCCGGCCAATGCCGCGCCCAGCTCCTGTGATCACAGCAACTTTTCCAGTAAACCGCATCGGCGCTCTCCTCAGTTCGGTGCCAAGCCCAGATGGGCGCGGAACCTGTTCTTGATATAGGTGGCATCCCGCGAAGGCAGGCTGCGCGGTAGCGGCTCCGCCTTCACCTTTAAAACGAAAAGGCGCGGCCCTTTGGCTGGTTCTGCCAACCGCGCACACAGCCCCGCCACTTCGGATTGCTCGGTCAGAACCCCCGTTTCGGCAAAGCCCGCAGCAGAAGCCATCGCCGCAAGATCAACGCCCCGCCCCGTATGGCTCATCTGCATACCGGTTTCGCCGTAATGGCCGTTGTCGAGCACAATGATATCAAGATTGCGTACATCCGATATCGCAATGGTCGCCAGTGCCCCGAAGGCCATCAGCATCTCGCCATCGCCTGTTACCACCATCACCCGCTTTTCCGGCTGAGCCTGCGCGAGGCCGAAGCCCATCAAAGCGGCCCCGCCCATCGCGCCCCAGAGGTAATAGTTTCGATCCGCGTCGCCTGCGGCATGCACATCATAGGCGGGCGAGCCAAGCCCCGTCACCACCAACGCCTCCGGATCAGCGGCCAGCAACTCGGCCACAGCCTCGCGGCGGTTCATCCCTGCGCTCACCATTTCTTTTTCCCCAAAAGCCGTTGCCCCAGCAAAACCGCTACCTGCTGATCCCCTTGGAACGCCATATTCGCAGCCTGCTCCACCGTCGCCACCAGATCCTCCGGCGTTTCCGCGCGGAACACGGTGATCCCCACGGCTTCCAGCACGGATTGCGTCGCCCGCCCCATCGGCACTTGCCACGGATTGAACTCGTCCCACTCGCCGCGCATCGTCACCAGCATCAGAAGCGGCATCCGCGCCTGCACAGGCAGCGACAGCATATTGATGCAATTCCCCACCCCCGACGACTGCATCAGAAGAACCGAGCGCATCCCCCCGAGCCAAGCGCCCGAAGCAATCGCCACGCCCTCTTCCTCGGTGGAGAGCACATTCGTCACCACCGCATTGTCGCCCGAAAAGCGCTTGATCAGGCTCGAATGGCCCGCATCGGGCACATAGGCCATCAGCCCCACACCCGCCGCTTTCAATGTCTGATAGAGGGCTTCCGGCCAATCCTCTGCTGGCACCGAAGCTGCGCTTGATGTCGCGCTCATTGCTCTCTCCCTTCGCTATTCCCCGCAGGCATTCGGAAGGTAGATCGCGCTTATTGCAAGCCCTATTGCGACTTTATGGGATTATTGCTCCAGCGCCTCGGCAACCGCCAAGTCCGCCATCTGCAAAATCGCCTCGCGGCTCTCGGCCACCGCGATGAACCGCGCGTTGTGGCAGAACTTCGCGCCTTTCACGCCAGAAGCCGCCTCCAGCGCCGCATCTGTCAGCCCCGCCCAAGCGGCAGGCAAATCGGCGCGCTGCTCGAACGTGTCTTCTGAAAGCTTGATCCCGTTCAGCGCCCAATCGGTGTCACGCGGATGGATCACGAAAAGCAGGTGATCCGCCCCCGCCGCCGCAATCGCGCGGCGATAGGGCATGCCCATCGGCAGCTCCAGAACCCGCCCCGATCCGGCCCGAGCAATCGCATCCCGAACAATCGCCGCTGCCCGATGCTGCGCGGCATAGCTCTGCACAGCGGCTTCCACGAAGGCCCGCGCTATCGGCAAGGCCGCATGGAACGCCAGATCGTCGGCTTCCGGCGAACGGTCATCGAAGGCAGGCTTCAGGCTCTCCAACAAGACCGGCAGCGTCAGCCCCGCCAAAGGCCCTGCCACGGAAGGCGCTATCGCCCCGTTGTCTATCAGATCGATCGGCAGCACGAAATCGACATCCATCGCCGCATGGATCGGCGCGCGGTCCTCTACGAGCACGCCAAGCGCCTCCAGATAGCCCATGCCGTAAGCCGCCCAGATCAGCCCGAAGGAGCTATAGGGCTGGCCATCCGCCCGCAAAGGCGCGCCTTTCTGGTGATGGTCGAAAATATCCCGCGCCGGATCATAGGCCCGCCCCACGTCATAGATCACGCGGCCCGCCCCCGGCGTGATCCACGCCTCGTCCCGGCTCCGCACGATCTCCGCCGCCGGATAAAGCCGCGACAGCACCACTGTTGAAAGCAACTCATCGGCATGGAAACCACCGGAATGGGTCACGAGATGGGTGATCGTCATGGGCCTACCCCCCAATGAAACGGGCGACCGATCAGGCCGCCCCTCTTCCTTACACTTCGCAAACGCTCAGTGCGTCCAAGCACCCCGGCGGTTGGTCGCGAAGTTCTCGCCATAGCCGCCTGCGCGAATGTTCGGCTGGCGCTCTTTCGGCTGCACCACCACGTAATCGATGCCCTTTTCCTTGGCATAGGCCTCGGCCGCTTCCTGGCTCTCGAAACGCATCTTCACCTGCGTCTGCGTGTCGGAAGACGAGGTCCAGCCCATCAGCGGGTCCACTTCCCGCGCCGAATCAGGGGCGAATTCCAAGGTCCAGTACTTGGTCTTGGCCGATCCCGAAGACATCGCCGTCTTGGCAGGTTTGAAAATGCGTGCACGCATGGGAACCCTCCTGAAGTTGTGGGGGTTATCGGCCAAATTTGGCGTCCGGGCAAGTGCCCGTAACGCCGCAAGTTTGGGGAGAGGTACAAGCCTTGGCTGCCGGAGGTCCGCGGGGAGCGAGGGGTGGGTGCTTCGCCCCGGCAGCCAAGTCTGCTGCTTGCCCGTATATCATTGCATGCAAAAGGCATCTTTACATAACAGTAATTTTCGTGCGTCGGCGGATTGTTGCGCGAAATCTTCGTAAAAGCACGCCGCACCCTGCTGATTTTTCGGGCATTTTTCGCTGCGCTGCGACATTTTGCGCGCAGTTGCAGCATTGCTGCATTGCGGCGTTTCGCATGGGTTGAACAAGAACAAAAACAGATCAAATAGTAGGCTTCTGCCCGCCGGAGCAGCCAAGAGAGTCGCGCCATGCACAACAACCGCCCCGATCACCTGCCCGAATTGCCCCATGCCGCCAACCCGCGCATGGCCCGCGAGAAGCTGGAAGGCGGTAAGCGGTTCGTCATGAAAACCGAATTTCAGGCCTCAGGCGACCAGCCCAAGGCCATCACCGAGCTTTCCGAAGGCGTTTTGAACGGCGAAAGGAATCAGGTGCTTCTGGGGGCAACCGGCACCGGGAAAACCTTCACCATGGCGAAGGTGATCGAGGAAACCCAACGCCCCGCCATCATCCTCGCCCCCAACAAGACCCTCGCCGCCCAGCTTTATGGCGAGTTCAAAGGCTTCTTCCCCGATAACGCGGTCGAGTATTTCGTTTCCTACTACGACTACTACCAGCCCGAAGCCTATGTCGCCCGCACCGACACCTACATCGAGAAAGAGAGCCAGATTAACGAACAGATCGACCGGATGCGCCACTC
Source organism: Paracoccaceae bacterium (assembly GCA_023260655.1). GTDB lineage: Bacteria > Pseudomonadota > Alphaproteobacteria > Rhodobacterales > Rhodobacteraceae > UBA9554. Next base: position 4,648 of record JALQUU010000006.1, read on the forward strand.
GGCCACCCGCGCCCTTCTGGAACGCGACGATGTGATCATCGTGGCCTCGGTCTCCTGCATCTACGGTATCGGTTCGGTCGAAACCTACTCCGCCATGACGCAGGATCTCATCGTCGGCCAGATGTATGACCCCCGCCAAGTCATGTCCGAACTTGTCGCCCAAGCCTACCGCCGCAACGACGCCGCCTTCCAACGCGGCTCCTTCCGCGTGCGCGGCGACGTGATCGAACTCTGGCCCGCCCACTTGGAAGACCGCGCGTGGCGCTTTTCCTTCTTCGGCAACGATCTCGAAACCATCACCGAATTCGACCCCCTCACGGGCCAGAAAACCGACAGCTTCGACAAAATCCGTATCTACGCCAACTCGCACTACGTCACCCCGCGCCCCACTATGCAGCAGGCCACCAAGGGTATCCGGCTCGAACTCGCGCAGCGCCTCAAGCAGCTCACCGACGAGGGCAAACTCCTCGAAGCCCAACGCCTTGAGCAGCGCACCAATTTCGATCTCGAAATGCTTGAGGCCACAGGCGTCTGCAACGGCATCGAGAACTACTCGCGCTACCTCACAGGCCGCGCCCCTGGTGAACCGCCGCCCACGCTCTTCGAATTCATCCCCGACAACGCCATCGTCTTCGCCGACGAATCCCACGTCTCGGTGCCGCAGATCGGCGGCATGTATCGGGGCGACTTCCGGCGCAAATTCACACTGGCCGAGCACGGCTTCCGCCTGCCCTCCTGCACCGATAACCGCCCCCTCAAATTCGAGGAATGGGACGCGATGCGCCCGCAATCCGTGTTCGTCTCGGCCACGCCCGCCTCATGGGAAATGGAACAGGCAGGCGGCGTCTTCACCGAACAGGTCATCCGCCCCACGGGCCTTCTCGATCCCGTCGTCGAAATCCGCCCCGTCTCGATGCAGGTCGACGATCTTCTCGACGAAATCCGCAAAGTCGCCGCCCAAGGCTTGCGCGTTCTGGTCACCACGCTCACCAAACGCATGGCCGAAGACCTCACCGAATATTTCCACGAACAGGGCATCCGCATCCGCTACATGCACTCCGATATCGACACCATCGAGCGTATCGAAATCCTGCGAGACCTCCGCCTCGGTGCCTTCGACGTGCTCGTCGGCATCAACCTCCTCCGCGAAGGTCTCGACATTCCGGAATGCGGGCTGGTGGCCATCCTCGACGCCGACAAGGAAGGCTTCCTGCGTTCCGAAACCTCCCTCATCCAAACCATCGGCCGCGCCGCGCGCAACGCCGAAGGTCGCGTCATCATGTATGCCGATCGCATCACCGGATCGATGGAACGCGCCATCGCTGAAACCAACCGCCGCCGTGAAAAGCAGACGGCCTATAACGAGGCCCATTGCATCACGCCGACCACCGTGAAGAAAAACGTCGAAGACGTGCTCGCAGGCCTCTGGCAAGGCGACACCGATCAGGCCCGCGTCACCGCCAAGGTCGACAAGCCGATGGTCGGTCAGAATCTCGCGGCCCATCTCGACGCGCTGCGCGCCCAGATGCGCAAAGCCGCCGAGAACCTCGAATTCGAAGAAGCCGCCCGCCTCCGCGACGAGGTCAAACGCCTTGAAGCCGTCGAACTGGCCATCTCCGACGACCCCTTGGCCCGCCAATCCGCCGTGGAAGACGCCGCCGAGGAAGCCCAGAAAGTCAAAGGCCGCTCCACCGCAGGCCGCCCCGGCCAGCGTGGCGGGAACGTGAAGCGGCGGCGATAAGCCCAAGATTGACAAACTTTGCCATAGAGCGCACCGTAATTGCGGAGGTGCCTATGGCCACGATGAACGTCTCGCTTCCCGATCAGATGAAATCCTGGGCCGAAGAACAGGCCCAAGACGGGCGTTATGCCAATGTCAGCGATTATGTCCGTGACCTGATCCGCCGCGATCAGGAACGCCATGCAGCGATTGCCGAAATTCAAGCGCTTGTCGACGAAGCCTTGGAAAGCGGCCCCGCAGTGTCATTCGATGCCACCGCCTTCCTCGCCGCAAAGCGCGCAGGCCATGCCCGCTGAACTCCGGCTTACGCCCGCCGCACTGATCGACCTCGACATGATCTGGGAACGGACCGTCACGCGCTGGTCCGTCGAGCAAGCCGAAGCCTATATCCTCCAACTCAACGAGAGCTTTCGGCTCCTCTGCGACTTCCCGGAAATGGCGCGAGAACGAGCGGAAATCTCTCCGCCCATTCGCCTCCATCCAAGCGGTCGCCACCTCATTCTTTATCGCCTTGAGGCTGGGGCACTTGTCATCCTGCGAGTCGTCCATCAACGGCAGAACTGGTCGGCGTGGCTCTCGGAATAGCCGCACCAACGTCATGACGCTTGCCATACGCAATCCAGACGCAATCCAGACGCGTCGGAAACGGGGTTTCGCCCCGATTGTGCAGGTGCGGAAACCCCGTTACTTTGGGCCCATGGAACGGGAGTTTGCCATGGCCAGCCTTTTCACATCACCACGCGTGGCTTCGGCTGATGCCACAAGATATGGTGGTTGATCTGTGGCCCGCTCTCTAGGTCTGGCGGCCTACATGGCCATCGCCCGCCGTTCCGATCCGGCGGCGGCGTGGCAGCCCTCCGGCCCGGCACCTGAAGGCGAAGTGATCTGGGGCCACGCCACCAGCCCCCAGCGCCTCGCCCTCCTCTGCCACCTCGCCACCCGCCTTTCCACCCAACGTCCAGACCTCGTAACCGTCCTGACCTATTCGGAAACCAGCCCGCCGGAAAAGGTCCATCAGGGCGTTACCGTAGAGGCGCGACCTGCGGAAAACCTGAAAGATATCAGGCGTTTCTTGGATCACACCCGCCCCCGCCTCTGCCTCTGGACAGGGGGGAACCTGCGCCCCGCACTGATTGCGGAAGCCGCCGCGCGGGACATTCCCCTGATGTTAATCGATGCCGATGAAACTGCCTTCGACGACGCCCGCTTCCGCTGGCTCCCCGACATCACCCGCGCAACGCTCAAACATTTCGACCTGATCTTCGCCGCCTCCGCCAATGCCGCACAACGCGTCCTGAAACTTGGAGCCGCACCCGAAATCGTCACCATGACGGGCCCCCTGCAAGCCACGGGGGCAACGCTCCAAGGCGACGAAAAAGAACGCGACCGCCTCGGCCAGCTTCTCACAGGCCGCCCGATCTGGCTCGCATCGCGCATCGCGCTGACCGAGACCGAAGCCGTCTTGCGCGCGCACCGTCTTTCCTTGCGGGGCGCACACCGTCAACTCCTTGTTATCGTTCTAGAATCGGAAACGGACGGAGACGCGATAGAGGCCCAACTCGAAGCCGGCGGCTGGCGCTACGCGCGTTGGTCCCGTGGCGAGGACCCAACGGAGGCCACCCAAATCCTACTGGCGGACACCGAAGGCGAAATGGGCCTCTGGTATCGTTTGGCCCCCGTCACTTTCCTTGGCGGATCACTGGCCACAGGTATCGGCGGGCGCGATCCCTTCGAACCCGCCTCCCTCGGCTCTGCCGTCCTCTACGGCCCGAACGTCGGCCGCCACCTCTCCGCCTATTCCCGCCTCGCCAGCGCCGGAGCCGCGCGCATCGTGAAAGACGCCGAAACCCTCGCCAGCGCCGTCCAGCGCCTCGCCGCCCCCGACCAAGCCGCCGCCATGGCCCATGCCGCATGGGAAGTGGTAACCCAAGGCGCAGAAGCCACCGATCAGCTTCTCGACCTGATCCAAGACACGCTCGATCTGGCGGAGACCCCCTGATGCAAGCCCCGAAATTCTGGTTCACACCCCCTGAAAAGCCTGCCCTCGCGGCCCGCCTTCTGGCCCCTCTCGGAACAGCCTATGCCACCGCAACCGCGCGCCGCTTGGCTGGCACAGAGCCGAAAAGCCTTTCTGTTCCAGTGATTTGCGTCGGTAATCTGAATGCGGGCGGCACCGGGAAAACCCCAACTGTGATCGCCCTCATGGACGAGTTGCGCCGCTTCCACGTGGAGCCGCATGTCGTGTCACGCGGCTATGGTGGCAGCACCGTCGGCCCGCTGGAAGTGGACCCCTCCCGCCATGCCGCCGCCAAGGTCGGAGACGAGCCCTTACTCCTCTCGGCCTTCGCCCGTGTCTGGGTCGCCAAGGATCGTGCCGCCGGTGCCGAAGCCGCAATCGCCGCAGGTGCCGGAGTGATCGTGCTGGACGACGGCTTCCAGAACCCCACCTTGAAGAAGTCGCTGTCGATCATCACCGTCGACGCTTCCAAAGGCTTCGGAAACGGCCGCTGCCTGCCCGCTGGCCCCCTGCGCGAGCCGGTTTCCACGGGGCTAGCGCGCGCCGATCTGCTCTTGTCCATCGGTGAACCCGAAGACCAAGTGAGGTTTGCCGCCGAATGGGCCAGCAAGATCACCATCCCGCACCTCACAGGCCGCCTCTCACCGCTCCAGACCGGCATGGACTGGTCCGGCACCCGCGCGCTCGCTTTCGCAGGCATCGGCCACCCCGAGAAATTCTTTGCAACGCTCCGCAGCCTCGGCGCGGATGTCGTACGCGCCGAAGCGCTCGACGATCACCAGCATCTCTCGTCGGCCTTGCTGACGCGGCTCGAAACCGAAGCGAAAGCGCGCGGGCTACAACTGGTAACAACCGAGAAAGACGCAGCGCGCCTGCCCCCCGCTTTCCGTACGCGAGTGATAACACTGCCCGTGCGCCTCGAAATCGCTGATCCGGCCCCCCTGCAAAGCGCACTGGCCCGAGTTTTCAAAGGCTAAAATTGCGCGCAAATAGCGGTGCGGGCTTCATCGCCCGTTAGCGCCTGATCGGCAGATTGGCCCCAAACCGGAGCCAGTCATGCACAGTATCAGCCCTTCCTTCGTCCGCCCCTATCCTGTTGTATTGCCGATAAAACATGGGCTCGACATTGCCCTGATCCTGCTTGCGGCCCCGCTATGGATGCCGCTCCTGCTGGTCATTTCTACGATGATCGCGGCGCAAGGTGGCAGCGTGTTCTTCTCGCAAATCTGGATCGGCCAGAACGGGCATCCTTTCCGCATCTGGAAATTCCGCACAATGCGCCCATCCGCCGAAGGGCGGTTAGCGGCGCTCCTGCAAATTCTGGACGTCCGCGAGGAATGGGAACGGCATGGGAAGCTTGTGAATGATCCCCGCCAAACGTGGTTCGGGCAAATATTGCGGCGCCATTCCCTTGATGAATTGCCACAAATCTGGAACGTTTTACGTGGCGAGATGAGCCTTGTCGGCCCACGCCCGCTTCTGCCCGAAGAGCTTCGGCGCGAATACGGTGCTTTCGCGGCTACGGTTCTGCTCGTCCGCCCGGGTATGACAGGGGCGTGGCAGGTTTCGGGGCGCAATCGCCTGAGCTACGCCCAGCGCCTTGATCTGGACCTCGCCTATGCGCGCAACCCCTCTTTCAAGAGGGATCTGGCAATCCTCGCCCGCACAGTTCGGGCGATCCTGCGCGGCACAGGCCACTAGGCCGCGCCGCGCATTGGCTCAATTGTCTTGGCCCAGCTTCGGCGATGGCGCATCAAGCACCAGTTCGGCACTGGAGAAGCGGAAGGGCGCGCGCACGCCCGGCACGCCGCCGGGTGCGATCTGCATGCCGCGCGCTTGCACCTGAGGATCGGCAAACACTTCTGCCATATCGTTGATCGGGCCCGCCGGAATGCCATCCGCCTCGCAACCCGCCAATACCTCCGCCTTGGTGCGCTTGCGCGTTTCGGCCATCAGAAGCGCAATCATCTCGGGGCGGTTCGCCACACGATCCGAGTTCTTGAGGAACTTCGGATCGTTGCACATCCACTCCAGCCCCAGAAAACGGCACAGGCGCTGGTACTGCCCGTCATTCCCGGTCGCGATGATGATATGCCCATCAGCACAATCAAACACTTGATAGGGGGTCAGGTTCGGGTGGTAGTTGCCCGTGCGCCCAGGTGGGGTGCCCGTGGCGAGATAGTTCATCGCTTGGTTCGCCGTTACGGAAACAGCCGTATCCAGAAGCGCCATATCGATATGCTGGCCTTTCCCGGTGCTGTGGCGCTGGTGCAGGGCCGCAAGGATGCCCGCAACAGAGTACACCCCGGTAAAGATGTCAGTAATCGCCACACCGGCGCGCTGCGGTTGGCCGTCAGGCTCGCCCGTGATCGACATCAAGCCGGACATGCCTTGGATGATGTAATCATAGCCCGCACGATGCGCATAAGGCCCGGTCTGGCCGAAACCCGTGATCGAGCAATAGATCAAACCGGGGTTGATCTCCGCCAGAGACGGATAATCGAGGCCGTATTTTTTGAGGCCACCCACTTTGAAATTCTCGATCAGGATATCGGCATCCTTGACCAAAGCGCGCACGGCCTCTTGGCCTTCCGGCGTGCGGAAATCGACCGTGACAGACTTCTTCCCGCGATTGCAGGAGTGGAAGTAGGCGGCGGATTTATCGCCATCGCGCTCGATAAAGGGCGGGCCCCATTGGCGGGTGTCATCCCCCTCCAGCGCCTCGACCTTGATCACCTCGGCCCCGAGATCTGCCAACGTCTGGCCAGCCCAAGGGCCCGCCAGAATCCGTGCAAGCTCGACGACCTTCAACCCAGCAAGCGGCGCAGCCATTATTGCTCCAGCTTCTTGTCGAGGATGGCCTTGAGATCAGCGAAGGACATGTTCGAATGCTTCTCGCCATCGATGATCAGAGAGGGCGTGGAATTAATCTCGTCTGCCGCCGAATTGGCTTCCCACCATGCCACAAGCGATTCCGCTTTCGCGCCATCGGTGAGGCAGGTGTTCAGTTGCTCTTCCGTCAGGCCCGCAACCTTGCCGATCTTGCGCAGGTTGTCCGCGATCAGCGCCGGATCCCCACCGGCAATCCAGTCCTTCTGCTGCGAATAGAGCATATCCGAGATGCCGAAGAAGCGTGTCGGCGCGCAGCGCGCAACCATCGACGCCCAAAGACCGAAGCGGTCGAAATAGACATCGCGGTAGATGAATTTCACTTTGCCGGTCTCGATATATTCGGCCTTCAAGGACGGCATCACGGTTGCATGGAAGTTGGCACAATGCGGGCAGGTGAAGGAGGCGTATTCGACCAACGTGATCGGCGCGTCGTTCGAACCAAGCACCATTTCCACGATGCCAGCAGGTTCGGCAGGCGTTTCCGCATGGGCAGCGCCAAGCTCCGGCAGGCTTAGGGGGCTGTTGCGATCACGTGCGAGGAAAAGCCCTCCAACACCGGAAATAGCGGCAACCCCGGCCAACAAAAACGCTCTGCGGTTCATACTCTGTCCTTTCTCGACTGCCCCTCGCGGGATAAAACGTTCTGCGCCAGCGTTTCAAGCGCTGCCCGCAATGCCTCGCTGCCCACACCCGTTGTACTTTCACGGGCTTTGGCAGAAATTTCGTCGCTCGGTTTCTTTTCGGCGGCCTTAGGTTTGGCATCTAAGGCCACTTGCCCCTCGGCAAATCCGGTCGCGGCGGTTTGCGTCACGCGGACGCGGGCGATCGCGTTGTAACCATAGGCCGCGTTCACCCGATCCCTGAGTTCCTCTTTCCGCATCTCCATCACAGGGGCCATCGCTCCCGTGGTTAGAACGGTCAGAGTGGGGCCTAAACCGCCTTCGCGTCCGTATTTCACATCCACAGGGCGCGCCAGTGCTGCCAGATCGGTGCCCACAATCTCGGCCCAATGTGTCAGCACCCGCGATACGGCAAAGCCACGGGATTCGCCCGCGCGCCGGATTTGCCCCTGCAAAAGGGCCCCCGCGCTCGAAAATCCTTTGCCTCGCTTCTGCTGTGCCATCCTTGCCTCCGGCCGTTCCGCGCTATTCTATGCCCACGGGGATCAGGCGCCAGTCGGAAAAGAAAGAAAGACTTGAACAATGCGTGAAACGACGGCGAGAGCCATCGACCTTCTCGACTGGTATGACGCGAACGCGCGCAGCTTGCCGTGGCGCGTGCCTCCATCGGAGAGCAAGGCAGGCGCGCGCCCTGATCCGTATCGGGTGTGGCTTTCGGAAGTGATGCTCCAACAAACCACCGTTGCCGCTGTGAAGGACTACTTCCACCGCTTCACCACGCGTTGGCCAACAGTTGCCGCTTTGGCGGCTGCCGGGGATGCGGATGTGATGGCCGAATGGGCAGGGCTTGGCTATTACGCCCGAGCCCGCAACCTCTTGAAATGCGCGCGGGTGGTTGTGTCCAATTACGGGAGCGCTTTCCCGACAGATCGCGAAACGCTCCTCACCCTCCCCGGCATTGGCCCTTATACGGCTGCAGCGATTGCGGCCTTCACCACGCAAGCGCGCGAAACCGTGGTGGATGGGAATGTCGAGCGGGTGATGGCGCGGCTTTACGATGTCCACACCCCACTGCCTGCCGCCAAACCCGAGTTGACCGCTCTGGCCGCCGCCCTCACGCCCGAAGATCGCCCCGGCGATTACGCGCAAGCGGTTATGGATCTTGGCGCTACGATCTGCACCCCGCGCAGCCCCGCTTGCGCGCTCTGCCCTTGGGTTTCGCCTTGCCTTGGCCGTCAGCGCGGCACCGCCTCCGACCTGCCGAAGAAGGCACCGAAAGCCGAGAAACCCACGCGCCATGGCATCGCCTATATTGCACGCCGCGCCGATGGGGCCTGGCTACTGGAAACACGGCCAGAAAGCGGGCTTTTGGGCGGGATGCTGGGCTGGCCCGGCACAAAATGGGCGGAAACGACACCAGCAGAGGCCCCACCTGTTCAAGCTGGCTGGCACGACCCCGGCCTCGAAGTGCGCCACACCTTTACCCATTTCCACCTGCGCCTAGCCCTTCGCATGGCGAACCTTCCCCTTGAAGCGGAGCCTACGGAGGGCCAATTCCTTGCCAAGGCCGATTTCCGGCCTGCCTCCTTACCCACCGTCATGCGAAAGGCGTTTGACCTCGCGCAAGGCGTATTGGAAAACTGCCGCTAAAACAAAATCATCGCATTGAAAGGCCAGCCGATGATCCCCGCGTCCCAAGTTGCCCGCTTTACCTCTGCCCTGCCATTCTGGCTTTCGCTCACCTTGTTGCCGATGGCGTGGATCGGGGCGGTGTATGGTGGCCTCTGGGTGCTCCTGCTCCTCGTCTGCACGTGGTATCTCTTCTCGGCACTCGACGCAGCGATCGGCCTGAACCTCGAGAATGCGGATCTTTCGACCAGCGAAGACCAGTTGTTCTTCTACCGCGCGGTCACCATCGTCTGGGTGCCGCTGCAGGCCATCACGCTCTACGGGATCATCTATTACGCGACCCGCGCCGAGCACCTGAGCGGCTGGGAGCTTTGCGGACTCTTCTTTAGCGTTGGCATCATGACGGGCACGATCGGCATCAACTATTCCCACGAATTGATGCACCAGAAAGACAAGCGCGAGCAGTGGCTTGGCGACATCCTAGGCGCGATGGTCCTTTACTCGCACTTCCGCTCGGAGCACCTGAAGGTGCACCATATCTACGTCGGCACACCGGGCGATCCCGTGACCGCACGTTATAACGAGAGCTTCTTCCGTTTCTTCCCGCGCGTGCTCTACCAGTCGCTCGTTTCCGCCTTCAAAGCCGAAGCCGACATGCTGAAACGCCGGAACCTGCCATGGCACCACCGCTCGAACCCGTTCTGGCGCTATTGGGGCCTGCAAACGCTGATGTTGGCACTCGCACTCGTCGCAGGCGGCTGGCTCGGCCTTGGTCTCTTCATTTTTCAGGCTTTCATTGCCGTCTGGCAGCTGGAACTGGTAAATTATGTCGAGCATTACGGCCTCACCCGTAAGCACCTTGGCGAGGGCAAATACGAGCATGTCAAACCGCACCATTCATGGAATGCGGCGCATCGGGCCTCGAACTGGCTGCTCATCAACCTCCAGCGCCATTCAGATCACCATTACAAGCCGGACCGCCGTTTCCCGCTCTTGCAGAATTACACCGAAGCCGAGGCGCCGCAGTTGCCTTTCGGCTACCCGATCATGGGGATGGCCGCGATGGCGCCGCCGATCTGGCGCCGTGTTATGAACAAGCGCGTCCGGCGTTGGCGCGAGATGTATTACCCCGAGATCACGGACTGGAAGGCGTATAACAAACACAAGACGCCAACCCCGCGCTGAGGATCAACGCTCGGGCGGCGTCCAACTCGGTGGCTGAACGCCCTTGCGCTTCATCCGTACCGCCAAGCCCATCGCTGTGCCAACCGCAATCGCGATGGTGAGATCGGTGAAAACGGTCAGCAGGAGCGTGACCAACATCACCCAGCGATCCCCTTTCGGTGCGCGCATATAGGCGGGCCAGTTATGTGGCTCGGCCATGTTCCACGCTGTGAGGATCAATAGCCCCGCCAAAGCGGGCATCGCCATTTGGCTCGCCAAAGGCGCGAAAAGCATTATCATCGCCAAAACAGCCGCTGCGTGAACCATCCCGGAAACCGGCGTGAGGCCTCCGGCACGGATATTTGTTGCGGTGCGCGCAATCGCGCCTGTTGCAGGCAGCCCCATGAACAGCGCCGATGCCGTATTGGCCACACCCTGCGCCACGATCTCGGCGTTCGGGTGATGCGGTGTACCACCCGTCATCCGGTCGGCCACCATGGCCGAAAGGAGGCTCTCGATCCCCGCAAGGAACGCGATCACCAAGGCCGACGGCAAGAGCGTAATCAGACGCTCCATAGTGATTTCGGGAAGCGCCGGCATCGGCAGCGACGAGGGCAGGGTGCCGAAGCGGCTTTCGATTGTCGAAATCGGCAGCCCCAGTGCCCATGCCGCGAAAGAGGCCAGCGCTACCGCAACGATCAGCCCCGGCCATTTGGGCGCAAGCTTACGGAAAAGCGTGATTAGAACCATTCCGCCCACGCCGATCAGAACGGCCGGAAGCGCAATCTCACCCGCAGACTTCACGATCGCCAAGAGTTTCAGAGGCACCTCGGCCGGAAACGCGCGGCCATCAAGCCCCAGAAGATCGGGCAACTGGCTTATGGCGATGATCACCGCAATCCCGATGGTAAAGCCATTGATCACCGCTTCCGGCACATAGCGCACCAAGGCACCCGCCTTGAGGAAACCGGCTACCATCAGGATCACACCCGCCATCAGCGTGGCCAGCACCAGCCCGTCAAAGCCGTGTGCGGCGATCACACCATGGACTACGACGATGAACGCCCCCGTCGGCCCGCCGATCTGCACACGGCTTCCGCCCAAGGCCGAGATCAGAAAACCCGCCACTACGGCGGTGACCAGCCCGGTGCCGGGGTCTGCTCCAGAGGCAATCGCGATTGCAAGGCTCAGCGGCAAAGCCACCATCGCCACTGTTATCCCCGCAAGGATGTCAGCCCGCAGGCTCGCCAAACTGTAGCCCCGCAGGGCAGAAACAAGGGCTGGCGTCATGATTTGGGATCTCCTTGGGGAAATCCTTCTGCCTGCAACAGGCTCTAATCAAGCGAAATTGATAAGGCCAATTCTGGCTCAGCGCCCCTTCCAGACCGGATCACGCTTCTCGGCAAATGCCTTCGCGCCTTCCAACTGGTCTTCCGAGGAGTAGAGCACATCCACCGTAGCCAACTGCCGTTTCGTGATGCGGTTCATCACATCCTGAAACTTGCTGTCTTCGGCGTCACGCACGATTTCCTTGATCGCCGCATAAACAAGGGGTGGACCCGACGCGATAAGCCGCGCCATTTCCCAAGCCGCATCCATCAAGCCATCCGCCGGAACGATGCGATTGATAAGCCCCCAGCGCGCCGCTTCCTCCGCTTCGATCCATCGCCCTGTCAGCAGCATTTCCATCGCGATGTGATAGGGAATCCGCTTCGGCAGCTTGATCGAGGCCGCATCCGCCACCGTGCCCGAGCGGATTTCCGGAAGCGCGAAACTCGCGTGGTCCGCCGCCAGAATGATATCTGCCGAGAGCGCCAGTTCCAGCCCGCCACCACAGCAAATCCCATTCACCGCCGCGATCACCGGTTTGTTCAGGCCCCGCAACTCCTGCATGCCACCGAAGCCACCAACGCCGTAGTCGCCGTCCACCGCATCGCCATCGGCTGCCGCTTTCAGATCCCAGCCGGGGCAGAAAAACTTCTGCCCCTCGCCGGTGATGATCGCTACCCGCAGTTCGGGATCTTCTCGGAACGCCGCGAAAGCCTTGCCCATCACCCGCGAGGTTGCGAGGTCGATCGCATTGGCTTTGGGGCGGTTCAGGACCACTTCGAGGATTGCGCCTTCGCGGCGGATACGGAGCGGCGTGTCTGTCATGCTTGGGCCTCTCGGATCAGGGCATCGGCTGCCACGGCCGATGTCGGGGTGCAGAGAAGCGGATTGATTTCCACCTCTTCCACACGCGTTGCGTTTTCAACGACATAAGACTGGATCGCGTCTACCGCCGCAAGCACGGCGGGCAAATCGGCAGCAGGCTTACCCCGGAAACCGGCGAGCAAGGGCCATGTTCGCAGGCGTTTGAGGGCGGTTTCCACATCTGCCTGCGTTGCCGGGATCAGAAGCGTTTGGGTATCGGCCAGAAGCTCGGTCATCGTGCCGCCTGCGCCCAGCGTCAGGCAAAACCCGTGCGCCGGATCGCGGGTAACGCCCACGAGAAGCTCCGACACTGCGCCCGGCACCATTTCCTCCAAGAGGAAGCTTTCCGCAGGCATCGCGGCCGCCGCGTCGGGCACCTCTGCCGGAGCCAATCCGAGCCGCACCAATCCAGCCTCGGATTTATGCGCGGCCCCTTCGCCTTTCAGCACCAAAGGCGCGTTCAACGCCTTGGCCAGAGCCGCCAATCCGGCCCGATCCGAGCGCTTGCCTGCGGGCACCCTCAACCCATATCCCGCCAACTTCGCTTTCGCTTCGGCCTCCGAAAGGGTTTCCGCCTCGCGCACGCCTCCGGGCAATAACACAGGCTCTGCAGCGGGCAAGCGCGCCGAAGCCGAAGCTTCTGCCGCTGCAATCGTTTCGGATAAGCCATGCATCGGCATCACGCCGTTTTCGGCCAGATAGCGCGCCGTTTCCTCTGGCATGAGTTCCGGCAAAGTCGCCACAACAGCCACCCGCGTGCCACTGCCCTTGGCCGTGCCGATGGCGGCCTCGGTGGCGCAGGTCCAATCACTCGGATCTGTGTGCGGGTAGTCAACGATCAGCATCGTGAGCGCGATATCGGGATCGGTCATGGCCGAGAAGGCGCGGGTCATCGCGGCCGTGTCGCGCCAGATGTAGGTGTGGTAGTCGAGCGGGTTCGCCAAAGCTACCTTCGGCCCCAGCGCTGCCCTCAAATCCGCAGCTTGGCGGGGATTCAATGGCGGAAACGAAACCGCCCGCCCGTGTGCGGTATCCGCTGCGAGGCTTGCTTCCCCGCCCGAACATGAAATCGACGCCAATCGCCCCGATTTCAGCGGCCCACCAAAATGCATCAGCTTCAGCGTTTCAAGAAACTCCGGCAGGCTATCAACCCGCGGCACACCAAGGCGCGCCAAGAAAGCCGCCGCCCCCGCATCGCCCCCCGCAAGGCTGGCCGTGTGGCTGACGGTGGCGGATTGCGCCTGCATTGAGCGCCCGACTTTCAGCGCCACCAGAGGCACACCTTTTTCCCATGCTTTCGCGGCCAAGGCTTCCCAAGCCCGCAAATCGGCAAACCCCTCGATATGGAGGCCGATGGCCGTCACGCGCGGGTCATCAAGGAGGGCGGCGGCGATTTCCGCCTGCCCTGTCTGGGCCATGTTCCCGCAGGTGACTACATAGGCCAAGGGCAAAGCACGGCGCTGCATGGTCAGGTTGATCGCGATATTCGAGGATTGCGTGAGGATGGCCACGCCGCTTTCCTGCCGCGTGCATCCATGCTGGTCAGGCCAGAGAAGCGCGCCATCGAGCGCATTGATGAAGCCATAGCAATTCGGCCCGAGGAAGGGCATCCCGCCCGCAGCCTCGACCAAGCGATCCTGCAAAGACGTGCCCGAGGCATCTTCCGCCGCAGCTTCGGCAAAACCCGAGGCGAAACAAACCGCGCCACCGGCTCCGATCTCCGAGAGGCCTTGCATCGCGGCAATCGTGGCTTCGCGGTTGATCCCGACGAAAGCCGCGTCGGGCGCTTCGGGCAGGCTGGAAAGCGACGGGATCGCTTTAATGCCGGCCACCGTTTCCGCCTTCGGGTGCACCGGATAGATCTTGCCCTGAAACCCCATGCGCTGCGATTGCAGGATCACTTGCTCGCACCATGCGCCTCCCCCGATAACGGCAATCGAATGCGGACGGAAAAGGCGGTGGAGGGAACGGCTCATGCGGCACCTGAGATTGATTTCTGCCTCAGGTTAGGCGCAGCGCAGCGCCATTTTCACCCCTCTTTGCGACATCAGGCGGAAAAGCTGCGACGAGAGGCGAATGCCATGGGCAGGCCTTCCTCGACCACCTCCTTGGCGCGGTATTTCTCCAGCACCTCAAGGATTTGGGCCTTCCGAAGCGGCTTGGTGAGATAGGCATCCAGCCCGGCCGCCATCACCCATTCACGGTCCCCTTCCATCGCATGCGCTGTCATCTCGACGATCGGTGTCTTGCTCAATGGGCCATCCATTGCCCGAATACGGCGCGTGGCTTCCTGCCCGTCCATCACCGGCATGGAGATATCCATGAAGATCAATTCCGGCCGGAAACTTTGTGCCATCGCCACCGCTTCCTCCCCATTATTGGCGAACCTCAGTTCCAACGCCTGATCCTGCAGTATTTTCGAAAAGACGAGCTGGTTCGTCCGGTTATCCTCGGCGGCCAGAACACGCATCCGGGCATTGATAACAGGGGCGTCGTCATTTCCGACGGGCTCTGGCGCATCGGCCATAGCCTCTACAAACGGCGCGGGCTCTCCGCACGCGCTCAGCGCAGCCAAGAGATCCTGCCGATGCACAGGCCTCGGGATCAGCGCTTGCACCAAGGGGCGCGCCGGATCGGTTTCGGCGTGGGGGACGTTTGTGGCCATCATCAGGATGGGTTGCTCCCACGCTTTGGCGCGGCAGGCTTCGGCAAATTCGAACCCGTCCATTTCCGGCATGGTCTGCTCGACGAGCACCAGATCCCAGCGTCCGCTTTCCATCTCGGCAAGAGCGTCCGCCGCCGATGGTACGGCCCGCACCAAGAGCCCGAGTTGTTCGAGCTGGCGAACAGTCACCGCACGCTGCGCCTCGCTGGGGTCGACCACCAAAGCCCGCTTCAATCCGGGAGCCATTTTCGGCGGCTGCACCTCCACTGCGCCGCTCACAGGAAGCGGCACACGGAACCCGAAGGTGGATCCCTTGCCCTCCACGGAATCCACCCAGATCTGCCCACCCATCAGCCCGATGAGGCGCTTGGAAATCGCGAGCCCGAGCCCAGTTCCCTCGAACTTCCGGTTCCGGTCGTTTTCCACCTGATTGAACTCGCCGAACACATGCCCGACCATATCCGCCGGAATACCGATGCCCGTACCCTCGACAGCGATATGCACTTGCGCGGTTTCGCCTTCCCGCCCCGGCACCCCCGTGACCCTGACAATCACGTGCCCCGACTGGGTAAACTTCACCGCGTTCCCCATCAGGTTGGTCAGCACCTGCCGAATGCGCCCGGGATCACCGACGAAACCTGTCGGCAGGAACAGATCGTAATCGACGAGGAATTCGAGCTTCTTCTCCCGCGCCTTGGGCTGCAGGAGCATGACCACCTCATGCACGCAACGCTCCAGATCAAAGGGCTCGGGATGCAGCTTCAGCTTCTCGGCTTCGATCTTTGAATAGTCGAGAACATCATTGATGATCACCAGAAGGGTGTGGATGGGGCGGCCCGATGGCAGCCCTGTGCCGGGTGCCTTCGGCGGAGACCTTGCCGCGCCCGTACTTTTCGAGGTGTTCCAGCGCATCAAACCCGCACTCACGCCACTTCCACCGCCGCCGCCCGAAACGCTTCTGGAAGGCAGCACACTACCCCAGAACCTCCAACGCTTCCGCTCGCTCCTCGCGCCTTTCGATGCGGAAGGCGCGCCCGAACTGGCCTTTCCACCGGACGGTGCACGGATTGCCTTGGAGGCGGGTGGTCTCAACGTGAAATTGCGCGAAGGCCAACCGCCCTTCACTGTTCTGGCCGACGGCCACCCCCTGCGCCTTGGCGAGAGACGCCGCGAGTTCGAACTCACCGGACTTTCTAAAGGTTTCTTGCAGCTTTCGGTGATCGATTCCGAAGGGCGCACGGTGCGGGCATCGGTGGAATTGGAATAAGGCGCGGCTTCGCCGCAAAAGGGCATCTCGGCGGCGGCATGTGCCGCCGCCTTGGAAGCCTCCGGCGGGGATATTTCGAAAAGTGAGACTTGATCAGTCGAGCTTGAAGTCGGCGTGGATGCCTTTGCCCTGATCCGAGATGAACCGAAGCGATTTGCCGTTGGCTTTCACCATCTGGCAATTGGGGCCCAGATTGCGGGAGCCCCAGAAGAGTTCGCGGCAGAAATAGCCGTTGGACCAGCGCCAAGCGCCTGTGACATCACGACCTAGCGCGCGGCCGGAGATTTGGCCGGAGGGCGAGACCTGCAGGGAGATACCCGAGCGTGTGAGATCACGGGCCTGGACCAACGACAGGAAGGTGCCGCGATCTTTCACTGTCTGGAAGCCGTCGGCACCGGCGGGCAAGGCCCAAATGAAGGTCAGAACACTCAGAACCGTAATTCGCATCGCTCACACTCCGACATTGCTTGCCGCGCAAGTTGCATCCGGCGTGCCAACTCTCGCAGACTGCCGTTAACATTACGTGACAAGGTCGCGAGTGGATCAGCTTTAGCGGTCGTTCAGGCCCAGAACATCCAGCATGTTGTATTCACCGGGGTTACGCCCTTGGCCCCAGAGCACCGCTTTCAGCGCGCCACGGGCGAAGATGGAACGATCGGTGGCAAGGTGGCGCAGGACTACGCGTTCGCCAGCGGCGGCGAAGATCACATCATGTTCACCCACGATGTCGCCACCGCGAATCGCGGCGAACCCGATATGGCCTTTCTCGCGTTTGCCGATGATCCCGTCGCGACCGCGGTCAGAGACCGAGGCGAGGTCTACTCCACGGCCTTCGGCGGCAGCTTCGCCGAGCATCAGGGCCGTGCCGGAGGGGGCATCGACCTTCTGGTTGTGATGCGCTTCGACCACTTCGATATCCCAATCCGCATCGAGCGCGGCCGCGACGCGCTTCGTCATTTGCACGAGCAGGTTCACACCGAGGCTCATGTTACCTGCGCGGATGATCGTGGCATGGCGGGCGGCGGCGTTGATCTTGGCGAGATGCTCGCTTTCGAGGCCGGTGGTGCCGATCACATGCACGGCGCGAGCCTGTGCCGCGAGGGCCGCGAATTCGACTGTAGCGGCAGGCGCGGTGAAATCGATCACGCCCTGCGCTTTGGAGAAGGCTTCGAGCGCGTCATCCGTAACGGTGACGCCGATGCGCGCGCCGCCCATGACTTCGCCCAGATCCTGCCCGATCCAGGCATGGCCCGAGCGCTCGATGGCGCCCACGAGACGGCATTTGTCGGAGGCGAGGATTTCTTTCACGAGCATCCGGCCCATCCGGCCCGATACGCCCGTCACCACGATTCCCGGCAATCCCTCGCTCATATCCACATTCCTTTCCCGTTTGGCCCTCCATAGCGCCGAAGGCGGTGCTTGGCAAAGCCTCGCGCAGGCTCTATCTGCAAAGCATGGCAAAGCACACTTCCTCTGGCCCCGGCGCGGGCGGCAACCGGGCGCTCCGCGTGGGCGAGCAGATCCGGCGCACCCTCTCGGATATCCTGATGCGGGGCGAAATCCACGACCCCGACCTCAATCGCCTGTCGATCACGGTAGGCGAAGTTCGTGTGTCGCCCGATTTGCGGGTGGCCACCGCTTTTGTTCTGCCACTCGGCGGTGATGGCAAAGAGGAAGCCGTGAAGCTTCTGGCGCGCCATGCCGGCGATCTGCGCCGCCGTGTGGGGGCTGTTCTGGGGATCCAGCATTCGCCCGAATTGCGCTTCCTTGCGGACGAGACATGGGACCGTATGGACGAGACCCGTCGCCTGCTTTCGCAAGACGCTGTGCGGCGCGATATCGAAAGCTGATCCGGTGCGGTGGCTCTTGGCCCTCGTTCTGGCGATCTGTCTACCGGGCGGAGCTTCGGCGCTCGAATGCCGGAGCGAGAACTACGAGGATCTCGCCTATAGCCTCTGCGAAGTCGATCTGGCGCGAGACGACTTGCGGCTGTTTCTACGCGACGAAGAGGGCCGCCCATGGGGGCACTTCACGCGGCTCGACAAGCATCTGAGCGAGAGCGGTAAGGCTCTCGTTTTCGGAATGAACGCAGGCATGTATCACCCCGATCGCTCGGCGGTCGGGCTTTACACCGAGGAAGGCCGCAAGGAAAAGCCGCTGGTACTCGGCGCGAGCGACAGCAACTTCGGGATGCTGCCGAACGGCGTGTTCTGCGTCGGCGCGGGCGAAGCGCGGGTTTACGAGACCACGGCTTTTGCCAAAGCGCAGCCCGAGTGCCGCTTTGCCACCCAATCCGGCCCGATGCTGGTGATCGACGGCGCTCTGCATCCGCGGTTCCTGCCGGAAAGCACCTCGCGCTATTTCCGTAATGGCGTGGGCACGAGCGAGAACGGCAAGACGGCAGTTTTCGTGATCTCGGACCAGAGTGTCACCTTCCACGAGTTCGCGCGCTTCTTCCGGGACAGGCTGGGGCTGAAATCCGCGCTCTATCTAGACGGGTCGATTTCACGCCTGCATGCGGTTTCGCTGGATCGCTCCGATCCAGGCTTTGCCATGGGGCCGATCGTGGGCGTGGTCGCACCGTAGTAATGCGCGCCCTGCACGGGAGGCGTTGACCCTGCCGCCCTGCCTGCTACCAAGGCACGCATGCTTGAGGTCTTCCTGAAAACACTTCCGTTCTTTGCCTTGATCGGCGTCGGCTATTTCGCCGGAAAGACCCGCTTTTTCACCGAGGAAGCCACCGGAGCGATCACGAAATTCGTATTCTATTTCGCGCTATCGGCGATGATTTTCCGGTTTTCGGCCAATCTCTCGCTGGGCGATCTGATCGACGTTATCTTCATCTCCGCCTACCTCTGGGGCACCGCCTTCGTTTACGGCATCGGCATGGGGGTGGCCTTCCTGCGCGGCCTTCGGGCAGACGAGGCCTCGGTAGAGGCGCAATGCGCGGCCATCGGCAATGTGGGCTTCCTCGGCATCCCGATGCTGGCACTTCTCATGGGCGAGAAGGCCGTGGGCTACGTGATGATCATCCTCTCGATCGACATGATCGTGTTCGGCTCGCTCATCGTGATCCTGATTACAGGCTCGAAAGAGGGGCGGATTTCCTTCGGCATTCTGCGTGCTGTCGGGCTGGGGCTGATCAAGAACCCGATGATCGTTTCGATCATCCTCGGGCTGTCATGGTCCGCCACGGGTGTGCCGCTGCCAACACCCGTCATGGAGTTTGTTTCGACGTTGGGCGCAGCCGCTACCCCTGGTGCGCTTTTCGCCATTGGCGCATCGCTCGCTTCGAAATCTGCCGAGCGTTTTCAGGTCGCGGGCTGGCTTTCGTTCTGCAAACTGATCCTGCACCCCGCTTTCGTGGCTCTCGGGGCCTTGGTGCTTTTCCCGGTCGAGCCCTATGCGGCCTCGGTGATGATCGCGGCCGCCTCGCTGCCTGTGGCTGGAAACGTCTATATCCTCGCCCGCCACTATGGCGTCGCACCGCAGCGGGTTTCGGCCTCGATCCTGATTTCTACGGCTGTTTCGGTGCTGACCGTTTCGGCCATTATCGCATGGGTTTATGTTCCGCCGCCGGTTTAACCCCGAGGCAAGCCTAGGCACCCCAGACACAAGGGAGAGTTCAATGGAAACCGTTTCGGAAAACCGCTCGTTCGGGGGCACCCAAGGCATTTATCGGCACCGCTCGAAGGCCACCAATTGCGACATGACCTTCGGCCTCTTCCTGCCGCAGGAAGCCGCGGAAGGCCCTGTTCCGGTGCTCTGGTATCTCTCGGGCCTCACCTGCACCCATGAAAACGCCATGGTAAAAGCCGGCGCGCAGCAATGGGCCGCCGAACAGGGCATCGCGCTGGTCTTCCCTGACACCTCGCCGCGCGGCGAAGGCGTGGCGGATGATCCGGCCTATGATCTGGGCCAAGGCGCGGGGTTCTATGTGAACGCCACCGAGGCACCTTGGGCTTCGCATTTCCAGATGTGGGATTACATCGCGGACGAGCTGCCCGCACTTCTCGCCAAGGAATTCCCGCTCGATATGGACCGCCAGTCGATCACCGGGCATTCCATGGGCGGGCATGGTGCGCTGACGCTGGCGATGGGGCTTAAGGGGCGGTTCCGCTCGGTTTCGGCCTTCTCGCCCATCTGCCACCCGACAACCACCGATTGGGGCCGCAAACAGCTTGCCGCTTACCTCGGGCCGGACGAGGCCTCGTGGCTGCGCCATGATGCAACGCTGATGATGCGCGCCGAAGGGCTTGATATCCCGCTTCTGGTTGATACCGGGTCGAAGGACCAGTTCATGAGCCATCTGAAGCCCGAAGCCCTCGCCATGGCCGCGATGGAGCGCCGCATCCCCTGCACGCTGCGCCTCCAAGACGGCTACGACCACAGCTACTTCTTCGTCTCCACCTTCATCGAAGAACACATCGGCTTCCACGCAGAGGCGCTTTACGCGTGAGTGTGATCTACGTCGATGCCGATGCCTGCCCCGTGAAGGAAGAAGCCGAGCGCGTCGCTACGCGGCACGGGTTGAAGATTTTCTTCGTCTCGAACGGCGGGCTACGCCCCTCGCAAAACCCGCTCGTGGAAATGGTGATCGTTCCCGACGGGCCGGATGTGGCTGATATGTGGATCGCTGAGCGTGCAGGCCCCGGCGATGTGGTGGTGACAGGTGATATCCCCTTGGCCGCGAAATGCGTGGTGACGGGGGCGAAGGTGATCAAACACAATGGCGAGCCGCTCACGGAATCGAACGTGCGCGAGGCCTTGGCGATGCGCGATCTGATGGCCGATCTGCGCGCCTCCGATCCCTTCCGGCAAGGTGGCGGCAAAGCCTTTACAAAGGCCGACCGCTCGCGTTTCCTCGATGCGTTGGAGCGCGCCGTGCGAGCGACGAAGGGGAATAAATGAAACCGGAAATCGTCGTGTTCGACATCGGCAACGTGCTGGTCGAATGGCAGCCTGAAGCCTTTTTCACCGGCGTTGTCGGGGCCGAACGTACGAAGGCCTTTTTCAAAGCCGTGCCGATCCACCGGATCCATCACAAAGTGGACGAAGGTGCGCGGTTTTCGACCATCCTCGAAGCCGCTGAGGATTACCCCGAGTTCGAACTCGAACTCCGGATGTGGGTGGAAGACTGGTCCAAGCTCACCGCCAATGTGATCGAGCATTCCGTCCGCCTTCTGCGCGCGCTCCGTGCCAAGGGTATTCCGGTCTGGGCGCTGTCGAACTTCGGTGAGGAGCCCTTTGACCTCTCCTGCGAGGATCATCCGTTCCTGACCGAATTTGACGGGGCGGTTATCTCGGGGCGGATCGGCGTGGCAAAGCCGGATGTCGAGATTTACGAGGCTCTGGAAGACGCCACAGGCGTCTTGCGTTTGCGGCTTCTCTTCGCCGATGATCGGGCCGAGAATATCGCCGTCGCCAAGGCGCGCGGCTGGCAGACCCATCTTTTTGAAGGGCCCGAAGGCTGGGCCAAAGCACTGGTCGAAGCAGGGCTTCTGACCGAGGAGGAAGCACGATGAGCCTCACGATTATCCCCTTTGCAGAAGGCGAAGCACGGCTTGACTGGATCGGCCTGACCGATGCTTTGGCGGCAGGCCATAAGTTGCCGAAAGCCGAGATCGCGGATACCTTCCTCTATCGCGGCAAAGATACGCTTCTGAACCGTGCGGCATGGATCGACGGGTTGGGGCTGGCAGTCAAATCCGCCACCATCTTCCCCGGCAATGCAGCCCGCAATGAACCCACGATCAACGGTGGTGTTACGCTTTATCGCGATAGCGACGGGGCCTTGGAAGCCTTGGTGGATTTCCACCTCGTGACCAAATGGAAAACCGCTGGCGACAGCCTGCTGGGCGCGCGCCGCCTCGCCCGCAAGGACAGCCGCAACATCCTCATCATCGGGTCCGGCACCGTGGCGCGTTCGCTGGTGGAGGCCTATTCGGCAGCCTTCCCCGATGCCCGTTTCACCGTCTGGAGCCGCACCATCGCCAATGCCGCAGCGCTCGCGAATACCGTTCCCGGCATGGCCGTGGCCGAGGATCTGGAACGCGCAGTGAAGGAGGCCGATATCATTACCTCCGCCACGATGGCGACTGAACCAAACCTGAAAGGCGATTGGCTGCAACCCGGTCAACACCTTGATCTGATTGGCGCTTACCGCCCCGACATGCGCGAGGTCGATGACGAGGCGCTGCGCCGTTCGCGGATTTTCGTCGATAGTTTCGACACCACCATCGGCCATATCGGCGAGCTGAAAATCCCGCTCGCGGAAGGCAAGATCGTGCGGGATGATGTGCTGGCCGATCTCTACGAGATGGAGAGCATGGTGCGCCGCTCGGATGACGAGATCACGCTGTTTAAAAATGGCGGCGGCGCGCATCTCGACTTAATGACCGCGCGCTACATCCTCGACCGGTTCCGCGCATGATCGGCTGGGCCGCCCTTGCCGCGCTTGTTGGCGCGCCCTTCGCCAAGGAAGCGATGCGGCGGCCGATGAACGATGCGGCGCGGCGTGTGGCCCCCGGCAAGATCGTGGCGCTTTCCCAAGGCAAAACCCACATCCGCTGGATGGGCGCGGAAAGCGGGCCTGTGGTGGTGTGCGTGCATGGGCTGACGACCCCTTCGCGGGTCTGGGAAGGGTTGGCGGAGGAGTTGGGCGCGCGGGGCTATCGCGTGCTCGCTTACGACCATTTCGGGCGCGGGTTTTCCGATACCGTGCGCGGCCTTCAGAATCGTGCGTTCTTCCTGCGCCACCTCGCGGACATCCTTGCGCATGAGGGCGTGGAGGATGGATTTACCCTTGTCGGCTATTCGATGGGAGGGGCGATTTCCACGGCCTTCACGGTTGAAAATCCTCAGCGCGTGGGGCGTTTGGTGCTACTGGCACCTGCGGGCATGGGGCACGAATTGGGGCGCGTTGCGCGGCTCACGAAGCTGCCCATAATCGGGGATTGGCTGATGCTCACGCTCTTCCCGCGCGGCCATCGCAAAGGCACCGAAGCCGAGCGCGCTTTGCCAACGTCTGTTCCGGGCATCGTCGATTACCAGCAGAACGAATTGACGCGCCGGGGCTTTGTGCCTGCGGTTCTGTCGTCGCTGCGTGGCATCCTCTCGGAGCGCCAGGAGGCGGATCATAAAGCGATTTCCGGCAAGGTTCCGGTGCTGGCGGTTTGGGGTGATGTGGATCGCACGATCCCCCTGAGCCGTCGCAATGTTCTGGCCGAATGGAACCCAGACGCGCGCCATGCGGTGATCGAAGGGGCAGGCCATGGCCTGCCCTATACCCACACCAAAGACGTGATCGCGGCTTTCGATCAGGCGGGCTGAGCGCCCGCCAGTTTCTCTTTCACCGGCAGGTGAACCACTGCCGAGAAGGCACCAAACGCCACGCCAACCCACCAGACAGCCGTGTAGCTGCCATAGGCGTCATACATCCGCCCGCCAAGCCAGACGCCAATGAAGCTGCCCAGCTGGTGCGAGAAGAAGACGATGCCGTAAAGCGTGCCCATGTAGCGCAGCCCGTAAAGATGCGCGATGAGGCCCGAGGTGAGCGGCACGGTGGCCAGCCAAAGCGAGCCCATCAGCGCCGAGAAAATCAGCACGGTTGCAGGCGTCATCGGCATCATGATGAACCACGCCGCGATAAGCGTGCGGCCTGCATAGATGCCCGCGAGGAGGTATTTCTTCGAGTATTTCTTACCGAGCCAGCCCGCCGTGAGCGTGCCCGCGATATTCGCAAGACCGATGATCGAGATGGAAACCGCGCCCAAGGCGGAGGTGGTGGTCACGCCGAGGGAATGCAGGATGCCGTTGGACATGATCGGGCCGCAAATCTCGGTCACGAAGGCGGGGAAGTGCGCAGTGAGGAAAGCGAGCTGGTATCCGCAGGAGAAAAAGCCGAGGAAAATCAGCGTGTAAGACGGATCCTTGAAAGCGCGCTTCAGGATCGTGCCCATGCTTTCCTCAAGCTCGGCCTTGGTGGCGGCAACAGGTGCGCGCATGAAGGGCAGCGCCAGAAGCGAGGCGATGATCATGCCCGCGAAAACCACGAAAACCATCTGCCACGGCATCAAGGCCAGAAGCCCTTCAGCGAGCGGCGCACCGACTACCTGCCCCGCCGATCCGGCGGCGGTGGCAATGCCCAAAGACATCGAGCGGTTCTCGGCAGTCGAGGCTCGCCCCACAACGGCGAGGATCACCCCGAAGCCCGTGCCCGCCACACCGAAGCCCACGAGCCACGCATAGGCCTGCTGCTCGAACGGGGTGGTGCTATAGGCCGTCAGCACGAGGCCCAGAGCGTAGGTCAATGCGCCAAGGATCAGCGCGCGGCGGTCGCCCAATCGTTCCGCGAAGGCACCGAAAATCGGTTGCCCGAAGCCCCATGCGAGGTTCTGGATCGCGATGGCGAGCGAGAACTCCGCGCGCGGCCAGCCGAATTCGTTGGCAATCGGGATCTGGAACACGCCGAACGAGGCGCGGACCGCGAAAGAAATGAGGATCACAACACAGCCCGCGATCAGAACGGGTGTGAAGATAGACTGGTTACGTTCCATGGGAGCAACTCCTGTGCGCGCGCGAACCCTTCTCCTTTCTTCGGGAAAGGTCAATCTCCCTTCCACATTTTCATTTGCCGCGCTATTTGATGACTATGACCACGATGACCGACCTCTACGAAGCGCGCCTTGCTGCCGGAACCCTCCGCGCAGATGACGCGCAGCGCGCAATCCTTCCGGAATTCGAGCGCGTTCGGGAAGAATTGGCGAAACCCGTTAAGAAAGGGTTTTTCCGACGGTCGGCACCGGAAGCGCCGAAAGGGCTTTACCTTTGGGGTGGGGTCGGGCGCGGGAAATCCATGATGATGGACCTCTTCGTCGAGAGCCTCGACGTGCCGGTTCGGCGGGTGCATTTCCACGCCTTCATGCAGGAAATCCACGCAGGCCTCCACGCCGCGCGCGCCCAGAATGTGCAGGATGCGCTGGCCCCTGTGGCGGCGAAGGTGATTTCCGAAGTGCGCTGCCTCGCCTTTGACGAAATGCAGATTACGGACATCACAGACGCGATGATCGTCGGGCGCTTGTTCGAAGCGCTGATGAAGGCTGGCGTGGCGATCGTGACCACCTCGAACCGCGTGCCGGATGACCTCTACAAGAACGGTCTGAACCGCCAGCTTTTCCTGCCCTTCATCGCCCTTCTGAAAGAGAAGATGGCGGTGGTGGAAATGGCGAGCCCCACGGATTACCGCCAGAATCGACTGGCCGGCGAGAAGGTGTGGTTCGCGCCCTCGAACGATGCCTCGCGCGCGGTGATCCAGTCGATCTGGGAAGACATGACCGGGAAGGGGCCCGCCTCTCCCCTGCATATCACCGTGAAAGGCCGGCGCGTGGATATTCCCGCCTACCGCAACGGCGTGGCGCGTGCTTCCTTCCACGATCTATGCGGCCAGCCCTTGGGGCCGGGGGATTACCTTGCCATTGCCGATGCGGTTAAGGTGCTGATCCTTGAAGATATTCCGCGCCTGTCGCGCTCGAACTTCAACGAGGCCAAACGCTTCGTGACGATGATCGATGCGCTTTACGAAGCGAAGGTGCGGCTCATCGCGTCTGCGAAAGCTGAACCGGAAATGCTCTATGTCGAGGGCGAAGGCGTATTTGAATTCGAGCGCACCGCAAGCCGACTGCGCGAGATGCAGGACGTGAACTGGGGCGCGTGAGGCGCCCTTTTGCCGATGCTCTAGCGGCCTTCCGCCTATGGTTGATCTGCCCGCTTGCGAGGGGGGCTCGCCACATGGTTCATCTGCCGAAACCTTTCGCGGAGAGTTTTCGTGCGTGCGTTTCTGATCATCCTGTTTTGTGGCTTTCTGGCGGCTTGTGGCGGGGGCGACAAATCGTTGTTTGCCTCCGCTCCAGCCACCTTCTCCCCACCGCTCTACCCCAACGAGACCCCGGAATTGCGCGGGTTGATCGAGAAATACGCGGCGCTTTACGAGGTGCCTGTGGAACTCGTGCACCGTGTGGTGAAGCGGGAAAGCACGCATAATCCGGCGGCGCGGAACGGGCCTTACTATGGCCTGATGCAGATCCTTCCCGCCACCGCGCGCGGTATGGGCTATCAGGGCAAACCGGAAGGCCTTCTCGATGCCGAGACCAATCTCAAATATGCGGTGAAATACCTGCGCGGCGCGTGGCTGCTTTCCGACGGCTCGCACGACCGCGCGGTGCAGTGGTATGCGCGGGGGTATTACTATGAGGCGAAGCGGCGGGGGATGTTGAAGGAAACCGGGCTGCGGAGCTGATTTCCGCCGCGATTTCAGCCTGTTAACTTCTGAAAATCCCGTTTCCGAAGCGTATGGATTGCGTCTGGCAAGTGTATGGCTTGCGTCATGACGTAAACGCCGCGCGGGAGCTTTACGCCACCGCGCGGCGGGGCGGATCAACCGCTGATCTTGTCTTGAGTCTTGGTGTCGAAATCCGAGGCGCCGTGGCGCTCGTGAAGCTGCGACGAGGGCTCTCCGAAAGCACGGTTCACCATGCGGCCCCGCTGCACGGCCGGGCGCGCGGCGATCTTTTCGGCCCAAGCCATCAGGTGCTTATAGGAGGCCGTATCGAGGAACTCGGCCGCGTCATAAACGGTGCCCAGCGCCACTTGGCCATACCACGGCCAGATCGCCATATCGGCAATCGAATACTCCTCGCCCGCGATATAGGGGCGGGTGGCGAGAAGCTTGTCGAGCACGTCCATCTGGCGCTTGGTTTCCATGGTGAAGCGGTCGATCGGATATTGCCACTTCTCAGGGGCGTATTTGTAGAAATGCCCGAAGCCGCCGCCAAGGTAAGGCGCGGACCCCATCTGCCAGAAAAGCCAGTTGAGCGTTTCGGTCCGTTCGGAGCCGGACTTGGGCAGGAAGGCCCCGAATTTCTCGGCAAGGTGCAGAAGGATCGAGGCGCTTTCGAAGACGCGCGCGGGGGCATCGCCCGAACGATCCACCAGCGCGGGGATCTTCGAGTTGGGGTTCGCTTCAACGAAGCCGGAACCGAACTGGTCACCATCGCCGATCTTGATAATCCACGCATCGTATTCCGCGCCTTTGTGACCAGCGGCAAGGAGTTCCTCGAACATCACAGTCACCTTCACGCCGTTCGGCGTCGCCAGCGAGTAAAGCTGGAACGGGTGCTTGCCGACGGGCAGTTCCTTGTCATGCGTCGCGCCCGAGATGGGGCGGTTGATCGAGGCGAATTGCCCGCCGGAGGGCACGTCCCATTTCCAGACTTTCGGGGGGGTGTAGGTGTCGGTCATGTTCACGCTCCGCAGAATGATTTCCGAGAACCTAAGCATGCGTCCGGCGATATGCCAGAGGCGGCAAACGCGGGTTCTGCGCACAAGGCTTGTGCGGCGTCTGGCGGAGGGCGCGCGGCGCGGGTAGGCTGGCGCACGAGAGGTGTGACATGGTGAAGATCTGGATGATGCTCGTGGCTGCAATCGGCTTCGAAGTGGTGGGAACCTCGCTTTTGAAGCAATCGGCGGGGTTCACGCGGCTATGGCCCTCTTTGGGCACGGGCGCGGCCTATCTCGCCTCGTTCTGGCTACTGGCGCAGGTGCTGAAGGTGATGCCCGTGGGGATAGCCTATGCGATCTGGTCTGGCCTCGGGATCGTGCTGATTTCCGCGATTGGCTGGGCGGTCTTCAAGCAGCGCTTGGACTTGCCCGCCGTGTTGGGGCTGGCGATGATCGCAGCGGGGATCGTGGTGATCAACGTGTTTTCGAACACGACTGGGCATTGAAGCGAAACCGGATTGGCGGGAGCGCAAGCCTCTCCGTGTGACCGTCCGCGGACGGTTAACAGCGCGAAGCGCCCGCCCGGGGGGCGGACGGGCGCTCGGTGAGGCCCGATGCAGCCTTCGCTACGCTCAGACCGCGCCTCACCGGAGAATGCGCCTCACCCGATGCGGGCGACCGTGTTGACCATCTGCAGAAGCTTCGGCCCCAGATCGCCTTCCAGCCGTTCCTTGCCCAGCACATAGGCCGGACCACCGAGGTTGAACACCAGAAGCGGCGTGTCGCCTTGCGGGCTGCGATAGGGCACGGCAACCGAGTTCACATGTGTCTGCCACTGGCCTACGTTGGCGTAGAAGCCGCGCTTGGCGATCTGTTCGGCGGCATCGGCGATGCCGTCTCGGATGGCGGGCCAATCCGCCGGATCGGTGCGCTCTTCGATACGCTCCATGATGAGCGCGCGTTCCGCTTCGGGGCAGGTGGCGATATAGGCGCGGCCCATCGCGGAACGGGCCAGCGAAATCCGTGAGCCCACATCGAGTTGCAGCGAGATCATGCCTTTCTTGGCGCGCGCAGCGGCGATATAGGTCATGGTCATGTCATCGCGCCCACCAAGCGCCACAAGCACGCCATCGCCGCAATCATCCGCCAACTGCTGCATATGCACCTGCGCCGTGTCGCGCACGCGCATGCCGCCCAAGCAGGCGTAGCCCAGAGACAGAACCGGCACGCCCATGCGGTAACGGCCCGTGCCTTCGTCATAAACGAGGTAGCCCAGTTTCAGGAGCGTGTAGGTCAGGCGCGAGAC
Organism: Paracoccaceae bacterium; assembly: GCA_023260655.1. GTDB lineage: Bacteria > Pseudomonadota > Alphaproteobacteria > Rhodobacterales > Rhodobacteraceae > UBA9554. The sequence goes on from JALQUU010000006.1 coordinate 33,419, forward strand.
GGTCGAGTTCGGAAGCCCCGTGCGCTCGGCCAGTCCGCGGTTTCCGAGCCCCGCCTTGTCGGTGGGGGTGAAGGCGCGCAGGATGTCGAGGCCGCGATGCAGCGCCGTAACAAACTGGCGATCACCATCTTCGCCTTCAGGGGTTTCGACAGCGGGATCGGAGGCGCGTTTTCTCATCTCACGGTTCCTTCGGGTAAACGGGCGGGGGTGTACGGCAGGCAGGGCTTACGGGTCAAGATGCCTCCCCTGCGGCTTTTCTGCGATCTTCATCCTGCAACACCCGCCAAAGCACCTTTCCGGCCCCCGATTTCGGCAGGCTTTCAGTGAACACGATGGAGCGCGGGCATTTATAGGCGCTCATCTGGGTGTGACACCACTCGATGATCTCCTGCTCGGTCACGCGGCCCTTGGCGGAGGGTGTGGGCACCACATAGGCGCGCACGCTTTCGCCACGGCGCGGATCGGCGGTGCTGATCACGCAGGCTTCGGCGATATCGGGATGGCGGAACATCAGGGCTTCCACCTCGGCCGGCCAGACCTTGTAGCCCGAGGCGTTGATCATCCGCTTCAAGCGGTCGACCATGAAGAAGTAACCGTCTTCGTCGATATAGCCCAAGTCGCCGGTGCGGAAGAATGTCCGCCCGTTCCGTTCGAAGAACACCTCTGCCGTGGCTTCCGGGCGGTTCCAGTAGCCTAGGAAAACCTGCGGCGCGGAGGTGACGATCTCGCCCACCTCGCCTTGCGGCAGTTCCTCCAGCGTTTCGGGATTGACGATGAGGCTCGCCACGCCCTGCACCGGAATGCCAAGGCATTGCCGTTTCGGGCGATGCACGGGGTTCACATGGGTGCCCGCGATGGTTTCCGAAAGCCCGTAGCCTTCCACGTAATCGAGCCCCGTGTACTGCTTAAGCTTCGCCGCAATCGCTTCGGGCATCGCCGCCCCGCCGCCGCCAATGGCTTTGAGCGAGGAGAAATCATAGCCCGCCACATCGGGATCGTTCACCATGTCGATCGCCATGGTGGCAATCGAACGCCAGCGCGTCACGCGGTAGCGCCGGATCAGATCAGCGGCATGGCGGCGATCCCAGCGAGTGAGGATCACAATCGTGCCGCCCGAAATGAGCGAGCCGTTCATGCCCACCTGCATCCCCGTCACATGGAACATCGGCAGGGTGGCGAGGTGCACATCGGTTTCATCGGCGGATTGCCATTGGAGGCCGCCCACCAGAACCGCCATCGTGGTGTAATGCGAATGCATGCAGCCCTTAGGCGCGCCTGTGGTGCCCGACGAATAGGGCAGCACCGCGAGATCATGCGGCTCTGCGGTGGCGGCGCTCGGCACATAGCCTGCAGCGATGGCGGCTTCCCATTTCGTTACGCGCGGATCGGTGATCTGGCTGGAGCGGAGATCGGCGATGCCTGCGGGCAGGGGAATGCTGTCGGAGGGATCCGCGGCCTCGGCATAAGTTGCAGCGGCCAGCGCGGTGAGGTGGGTGCCCAAGAGGGGCAGCGCGAAGGGCAAAAGCTCCTGCCCTGCCAGCATCACCTTGGCACCTGTATCGGTGGCCAGATGCAGAAGCTCCGCCTCGCGGCTCATCGGGTTCACCGGCACCACAACCGCATCGGCGCGCAGGATCGCTTGGTAGCCTTCGACGAATTGCGGGCTGTTCTGCATGTAGAGCAGCACGCGGTCGCCCTTCGCCACGCCTTGCGCCTGAAGCCAACCCGCCAGCGCCTCGATGCGCGCCCAGAGCGCGCCATAGGTGGTTTCGCGGCCGTGATAGATCAGCGCCGTCCGCTCGGGAAACCGCGCCGCGGCCTCGGCCACGGCAGAGGTCAGCGTTTGCGGCTCCATCACGAGATCATGCGGAACCTGGGGCGGCCAATGTTGGTAATGCAGCGGTGCGGCCATGGATCAGGCACGCCCCCGACGGTGGCTTTTTTGCATATTTATTCCTCCCCTTTACTGGCAGGTTACACAAAGCAGCCCATGGATCAACAGTTTCGGAATATCTTTCCGCAAAGCGGGATTGGAAGGGTTGTTCTCATCCCCCGTGAATGGGGGTAGAAGGGCGCGACTGTATCCGGAGGCCCCTATGTCCATTGCACCTGTAGAGATGATCCCCGCCGATTTGCGCCCCGTTCTGGCCGCGCTTTGCACCGTGGGCCGCGACGTGGCGAACGTGATCGCGAAAGGGCCCTTGGGGCAATCCCTCGCCGCCGCTGTTGGCGAGAACGCAGGCGGCGACGGGCAGAAAGCGCTCGACGTGATCGCGGACGAGATGTTCGCCTCCGCCTTGGGTGCAGCGGGCGTGCGTTGGTATGCCTCCGAGGAACAGGATGACGCACTCGAACTGAACCCGAAGGGCGGCTACGCGCTGGCCATCGACCCGCTGGATGGCTCGTCGAACATCGATTGCAACGTCTCCATCGGCACGATCTTCTCGGTCCTGCCCGCCGAAGCCACTGCCGAGGCCAGCTTCTTGCGCCCCATGAGCGAACAGATCGCGGGCGGCTACATCATCTTCGGGCCGCAAACCGCGCTGGTCGTCACATGGGGCGAGGGCGTAGAGATGTTCGTGATGGACCCCGCCTCGGGCGTCTTCACCCATGTCCCGGGTGAAATCGAGATCCCCGCCGCCACCAAGGAATTCGCTATCAACGCCTCGAACCGCCGCCACTGGTCCACGCCCGTGCACAGCTATGTGCAGAGCTGCGAAGCCGGAGACACGGGCCCCCGCGCCAAGAATTACAACATGCGTTGGGTCGCAAGCCTCGTGGCCGAAACCCACCGCATCCTCTCGCGCGGCGGAGTGTTCCTCTATCCGGGTGACGCGCGCAAAGGCTACGAACAGGGCCGCCTCCGCATGCTCTACGAATGCGCCCCGATTGCCTTCCTGATCGAACAGGCAGGCGGCCAAGCCACCAACGGCCGCACCCGCGTGCTCGACCAATCCGTCGACCGCCTCCACATGCGCACCCCCTTCGTCTTCGGGGCCGCCGAGGAAGTGGCAGAAGTGAAGCGGCTCTTCGGGTAAGGGCCGCATTGATTAACGACATCGTAAGCTCTTCGTGTTTCCCTCATGGTGGGGCCTGCCAAGCCTGCCATTGAATTGTACAAAATTCTGTGCATATTGGGGGAGAGTAAATGGAGAACGTGATGGACGTGATCACCTACACCGACGCCCGCGCCTCGCTCAAAGAGGTGATGGACCGCGTGATCCACGATCGCGTGGAGGTCGTTGTCACCCGCAAGAAGCGGGAGGCCGTGGTGATGATCTCGCTCGATGAGTTCAACGCGATTCAGGAAACCCTGCATCTCCAGAAAAGCCCCGAAAACGTGCGCCGCCTGCATGCCGCAATCGCGCAGCTGGACGCGGGCCAAGGCATCGAGTGCGACATCGACCTGTGAAACTGGTCTTCTCGGATTACGCTTGGGAAGATTATCTGTGGTGGCAGGCCGCAGGGAATGAAAAGGGTCTTGAGCGGCTCAATACATTGATCAAGACCGCCAAGCGGACCCCTTTCGAAGGCATCGGCAAGCCGGAACCACTCAAAGGGGATTTGAAAGGCTGGCGGTCACGCCGGATCACGGATGAGCATCGAATGGTCTACCGTGTGCAGGGCAAGGGTGAGGCGCAAAGCCTCGAAATTGCGCAGCTGCGGTATCACTACTGAAGGCCGCACCCGTCCGCGGGTGGGCACACTGGCTTGAAATGCTTGGCGATTGATGGTGCCAAGTCCCTCCAACAGTTTTCATTGCGCGGCGCTGCAATCGCGCCCGCCCATTGGGGCGGACGGGCGCGGCCCGGGCCGCTGCGCGGCTGTTCCGGGAGGGGGATTGCGCCCATTTGGCGCGTGGGGGGCAGGTAAGGCTCTCCCCCCTACCCATCCGCGCCAAACTCCGCTAGAAGCTGCCTGAACCCCAGACATTAGGAGTGACCCATGGCCCTGATCACCCTTCGCCAGCTTCTCGACCATGCCGCCGAGAACGATTACGGCGTGCCCGCTTTCAACATCAACAACATGGAACAGGGCCTCGCGATCCTTAAAGCGGCGAAGGCCGTGGATGCTCCGGTGATCCTGCAAGCCTCGCGCGGCGCGCGTAAATATGCGGGCGACGTGATGCTGAAGCATCTCATTCTGGCGCTTGCCGAAATGTTCCCCGAGATCCCGCTCTGCATGCATCAGGACCACGGCAATAACGACGCGACCTGCCTTTCCGCGATCAAGCACGGCTTCACCTCGGTGATGATGGACGGTTCGCTCGAAGAAGACATGAAGACGCCCGCTTCCTACGATTACAACGTCGAGATCACCGCCCGCGTCACCAAGGCCGCCCATTGGGTCGGCGCTTCGGTGGAAGGCGAGCTGGGCGTTTTGGGGTCGCTCGAAACCCGGATGGCCGGCGAAGAAGACGGTTCGGGTGCGGAAGGCGTGCTTGATCACTCGCAGCTTCTGACCGACCCCGATCAGGCGGTGGATTTCGTAAAGCGCACCAAGGTGGACGCGCTGGCGATTGCTTGCGGCACCTCGCATGGCGCTTACAAGTTCACTCGCAAGCCCGATGGCGAAATCCTCGCTATGGATACGATCCGCAAGATCCACGAGAAGCTGCCGAACACGCACCTCGTGATGCACGGCTCGTCGTCTGTGCCGCAATACCTGCAGGACCTCATCAACGCCTATGGCGGCAACATGCCCCAGACCTACGGCGTGCCGATCGAAGAGATCGAGCGCGGCATCAAGATGGGTGTGCGCAAGGTGAACATCGACACCGACAACCGCATGGCGCTCACGGGCACCTTCCGCAAAGTGGCGATGGAGAACCCCTCGGAATTCGACCCGCGCAAGTTCCTCGTTCCGGCGATGGAAGAGATGGAAAAGCTCTGCCGCGACCGTTTCGAGCGCTTCGGCACGGCGGGCAATGCCTCGAAGATCAAGGCGATTTCCATGGACGACATGGCGGTGGCTTACGGCAAGGGCAAGCTTGATCCGGTGGTCGCATAATGGCTGGCAAAACGCTGATCGCGCCCTCGATCCTCTCGGCGGATTTCGCCAACTTTGGGCGCGAGATCGAAGCGGTGGAAGCGCAGGGCGCGGACTGGATCCACGTTGACGTGATGGATGGGCATTTCGTGCCCAACCTCACCTTCGGCCCGCCGCTTTGCAAAGCCATCCGCAAGCACATCAAAACCGTGATGGACGTGCATCTGATGATCGCGCCTGTCGATCCCTATATAGAGGCCTTCGCCGATGCGGGTGCGGATTACCTGACCGCGCATGTGGAAGCGGGCCCGCATATCCACCGCACGCTGCAAGCGATCCGTGGCGCTGGCTGCAAGCCGGGTGTGGCGCTCAATCCGGGCACGCCAGCTTCGGCTGTGGCCGAGGTGCTCGATCTGGTGGGCCTCGTTTGCGTGATGACCGTGAACCCCGGTTTCGGCGGCCAGAGCTATATCGACATGACCGCGAAAGTGGCCGAGTTGAAGCGCATGATCGGGGATCGCCCTGTGCTGATCGAGATTGACGGCGGTATGACGCCTGTCACCGCGCCGGGCATCGTTGCGGCAGGCGCTGATGTGCTGGTCGCGGGATCGGCCGTGTTCAAGGGCGGGTCGGTTTCCAATCCCGCGCCCTACGGCCAAAACATCCGCGCAATCCGCGCGTCGCTGGGCCAGTAAGCCACGCGAGAACCAAATGAAAAGGCGGGGGCAACCCCGCCTTTTTGCGTTCCTGACGCCGCGATCAGACAGCGATATTGTCGATCAAACGCACCCCTGCGAGCCACGCGGCGGCAAAGAGGCGGGAGGGGCGGTCGGCCTGTTCCATCAACTCCAGATCGGAGGCACCGCGCAGTTCGAGATAGTCGATCCCGGTGAAACCCGCCTGCTCCAGCTTGGCAGTGGCAGCGGGATAAAGCGTGCTCATCGCTTGGCCTTTACGCAGCCCAGCCGCGATTTCCTCCATCGCCTCGTTCAGGCGCGGGGCGTGGATGCGGGCGCGGTCTGACAGGAGCAGGTTGCGCGAAGACATCGCCAAGCCGTCTTCCTCGCGGATCGTCGTGCAGCCGATCACCTCGATGTCGATATCGAGATCGCGCGCCATCCGCGTGACCACCTGCAATTGCTGGTAATCCTTCTCGCCGAAATAGGCGCGGTCGGCGGCGGTTTGCAGAAAGAGCTTCGCAACCACCGTAGCGACCCCGTCGAAATGGCCGGGGCGATGCGCGCCGCAGAGCTTGTTCGTGAGGCCCTCGACGCTCACCGTGGTGGCAAAACCCTCGGGATACATCGTGTCCCCATCCGGCACGAAGATCGCATCCACACCTATGGGCGCGAGCTTGCGGGCATCCTCGTTCTCGGTGCGGGGGTAGTTCTTCAGATCGTCCGGATTATTGAACTGCTTCGGGTTCACGAAGATCGTCACAATCACGCGGTCGCATTCGGCACGCGCACGGCGGGCGAGCGAGAGGTGGCCTTCGTGCAACGCGCCCATCGTGGGCACAACGCCGATGGTTTCACCCGCGCGACGCCACTGGCGGGTCAGCGCGCGCAATTCGGGAAGGGAGCGAATGATCGGAGCGGTCATTTTTTAGCGTCTTTCTGGGGGGCCTGATCGGCAAACACATGTTCGGAGCCGGGGAAGCGGCGGGCGCGCACATCCTCGGCATAGGCGGCAAGCGCCACCTGCATCTCGTCGCCGAGATTGGCGTAGCGCTTCACGAATTTCGGTTTGAACGCGGTGAAGAGGCCCAGCATGTCATCCACCACGAGGATCTGCCCATCGCAGCCCGCAGAGGCGCCGATGCCGATGGTGGGAACCGCCACTTCGGCGGTGATCCGGTCCGCCAGTTTTTGCGGGATCTTCTCCAGCACCACCGAGAACGCACCAGCCTCCGCCACGGCTTTCGCATCGGCCAGAATCGCCTCGGCCTGCTCGGCGCGGCCCTGCACCTTGTAGCCGCCAAGCGTGTTGATGGATTGCGGCGTGAGGCCGATATGCGCCATCACTGGCACGCCCCGTTTCACCAGAAACCCGATGGTTTCCGCCATGGTGCGCCCGCCTTCGAGCTTCACCGCCGCCGCACCTGTTTCCGCCATCAGACGGGCGGCATTGCGGAAGGCTTGCTGGGGGCTTTCCTCGTAGGAACCGAAAGGCATATCGACGACCATCATCGCCTTCGTCAGCCCGCGCGCCACGGCTTTGCCGTGGAGGATCATCATCTCCATGGTCACGCCAAGCGTCGAGGGCAGGCCATGCAGCACCATGCCAACGCTGTCACCGACCAGCACAAAATCGCAATGCGCATCCATCGCAGCGGCCATCGGCGTTGTGTACGCCGTGAGCGAAACGATGGGGTGTTGGCCCTTCATCAGCCGGATATCACCCGGCAAAGGCGCGATTTTTTCTGCGGTCGCACTCATGCGGCACATCCTCCCATGCTGCAGCGCGGCACGAGTAGCAGGGGCAAAGAAGCAAATCCAGTAACTGTTTTCCCTAGCTTGATCCATGGGCGATTTGGCGCAACACTCGGCTCAGGAACGACAGTCGGCGCAAAGGGAGCCGCCTGCACCAAGGGAGACCGCACATGACCTACCGGAAATTCCTCGCCGCTTCCGCTCTGGCGCTTATTGCCTCCGGAGCCTGGGCCAAGACCGATATCATCGTTGGCATGCAGCTTGAGCCGCCGCACCTCGACCCGACCTCTGCCGCTGCAGGGGCCATCGATTCGGTGCTCTATTCGAACGTCTTCGAAGGGCTCACCCGCTTTGCCTCCGATGGGTCCATCGTGGCAGGCCTCGCCAAGTCTTGGGACATTTCCGAAGACGGGCTTACCTACACCTTCCATCTGAACGAAGGCGTGAAGTTCCACGACGGCACCGACATGAACGCCGAAGATGTGAAATTCTCGCTCGACCGCGCCCGCGCTGCGGACAGCCAGAACGCCCAGAAGGCGCTCTTCGCCGGTATCGCTTCGGTCGATGTGGTCGATCCCGCTACGGTGAAAGTAACGCTCAGCGCACCGAACGGAGCGTTCCTTTTCAACATGGCTTGGGGTGACGCGGTGATCGTTGCGCCCGAAAGCATCGAGAACATCAAGCAGGCCCCTGTCGGCACCGGCGCATTCAAGTTTGCCAACTGGGTGCAGGGCGACCGCATCGAATTGGCCAAGAACGACGGCTATTGGGGCACGCCTGCGAAGCTCGACGCCGTGACCTTCAAATTCATCTCCGACCCCACAGCCGCCTTCGCGGCTGTGATGGCTGAAGATGTGAACGTCTTCGCAGGGTTCCCTGCGCCGGAAAACCTCGCGCAATTCGGGGCCGACCCGCGCTTCCTGGTGCTCGTTGGTTCGACCGAAGGGGAAACCATCCTCTCGACCAACAACAAGATGCCGCCCTTCGACAATGTGAAGGTGCGCGAAGCGCTGGCGCATGCGATCAACCGTCAGGAAATCATCGACGGCGCGATGTTCGGCTATGGCACGCCCATCGGCACCCATTTCGCGCCGCATAACCCCGATTACGTCGATCTGGCTGCGCAATCGGCCTATGATCCGGAACTGTCGAAGAAGCTGCTGGCGGAAGCGGGCTTCCCCGATGGCTTCAAGACTACGCTGAAACTGCCCCCGCCCTCTTACGCACGGCGCGGCGGCGAGATCATCGCGGCGCAACTCCGCGCAGTAGGCATCGAGACCGAGATTTCCAACCTCGAATGGGCGCAGTGGCTCGAAGAAGTGTTCAAGGGCAAGGATTACGGCCTCACCATCGTGAGCCACACCGAACCCGCCGACATCAACATCTACGCCCGCCCCGAATACTACTTCCAGTATGACAGCGCGGCCTTCCAAGGCCTGATGGCGGACCTGAACAACGCCACCGATCCGGCCAAGCGTTCGGAAATCCTGAAAGCGGCCCAGAAGATGATCGCGGACGATTACGTCAACGGCTACCTCTTCCAACTCGCGGCCCTCTCGGTGGCGAATGCGAAGGTGAAGGGCCTCTGGACTAATGCGCCGACGCAGGCCACGGATCTGACGGCGGTCTACTGGGAAGAGTAATCGCTGTGCGAGCGGTTACAGCTGGGGGGGCACGCCCCCCCGGACCCACGCGTTTAAAGCTGGGGGGCGCCGCCCCCCAGACCCCCCGGGGGATATTTAGACCAATGCGAAAGACAGGAGCGCGCGCGGGATGCTGCGCTATGTAACCAAGCGGTTCCTCTCGCTCTGCGTGGCGCTGGTGGTAGCTTCGGCGGTGATTTTCACGCTGGTCGAAGTGGTGCCGGGGGATCCGGCATCGTTCATGCTGGGCATAAATGCGCAGGAAGATACGCTGGCCGCTTTGCGCGAGGAGTTGGGGCTGAACGGCTCGCTTCTGTCGCGCTATCTCGATTGGGTGGGCGGCATGGTGCGGGGCGATTTCGGCACCTCTTACACCTATCGGACCGATGTGGCGGGGATGATCGCGGACCGGATGCAGGTTTCCTTGCCACTGGCGCTTTATGCCTTGGCGCTGTCAACGCTCATCGCTTTTCCCGCAGGTATCTGGGCCGCCGCGCGGCGCGGGCGCGTGGGTGATGTGGCGGTGATGGGGGCCACGCAGCTCGGCTTGGCGGTTCCGAATTTCTGGTTCGCCATGCTCATGGTGCTCGTCTTCGCGATTAAGCTGCGCTGGTTTCCGGCGGGTGGTTTTGCCGGATGGGAGAAGGGGCTATGGCCGGGGCTGAAAAGCCTCACCCTGCCCGCCATCGCTTTGGCCCTGCCGCAAGCGGCGATTCTGACGCGGGTCATGCGCTCGGCGCTCATCGATGCCTTGGGCGAGGATTACATCCGCACCGCCCGCGCCAAAGGGCTGACGCGCGGGCAGGCCCTGCGGCGGCATGCGTTGCGCAATGCGCTCATTCCGGTGCTCACGATCATCGGCATGCAGTTTTCCTTTCTGTTGGCCGGCGCGATCATCATTGAAAACGTGTTCTTCCTGCCAGGATTGGGGCGGCTCGTGTTCCAGTCCATTTCGGCGCGCGATCTCATCGTCGTGGAATCGGTGGTGATGCTCTTGGTCTTCGCGGTGATCGTGGTGAATTTCGCGGTCGATCTGGCCTATGCGCTGGTAGACCCACGTTTGAGGACGCGCGAATGAAAGGGCGGGTTTCGCTTTGGCTGGGCCTCGGACTGACGCTCGTCTTCGCGCTGGCGGCGGCAGTGAGCTTCCTCTGGGTGCCGCAGGATGTGACGCAGCTCGCTATTGCCAATAAGATGAAGCCGCCCTCATTGGCGCATCTTTTGGGCACCGATCACTTAGGGCGCGATATCCTCTCCATGATCATGGTCGGCGCGCGCACCTCGATTGCCGTGGCCTTGGTGGCGGTGGGCATCGGCATGGGGCTGGGCGTGCCCTTAGGCCTCACAGCAGCCGCGCATCGGGGTGGCTGGCTTGACGAGATCATCATGCGCGGGAATGACCTTGTGTTTGCCTTCCCCTCGCTCATCATCGCCATTCTCATCACGGCTGTCTTCGGCCCCTCGGCGCTCAATGCGATCATCGCCATCGGCATTTTCAACATCCCCGTTTTCGCCCGCGTGACGCGCGGTGCGGCGCTTTCGCTCTGGACGCGGGACTGGATCATGGCGGCGCGGGTGGCGGGCAAGGGCAAGGCGCGGATTTCGGTTGAACATATCCTGCCGAATGTGCTGAACCTCCTGATCGTGCAGGGCACGATCCAGTTCTCGCTGGGTATCCTCGCCGAAGCGGGGCTTTCCTATGTGGGCCTTGGCGCGCAGCCGCCAACTCCCTCGTGGGGGCGGATGCTTGCGGAAAGCCAGACGATGATTTCCCTCGCGCCCCATATGGCGATTTTCCCGGGGCTCGCGATCCTCCTCACTGTGCTCGGCCTGAACCTGATGGGCGACGGTTTGCGCGACTGGCTTGACCCCCGTTTGCGGAGGGCAAGATGAGCCTCCTTCGGATCGAGAACCTGCATATGGCGATCCACGGCTTTCCTGTGCTGAAAGGCGTATCGCTCGCCGTTGGGGTGGGCGAGGTGCTGGGGGTGATCGGGGAAAGCGGCTCGGGCAAGTCCATGACCGCGTTTTCCGTGATGCAGCTTTTGCCGGAAGGCGCGGTGTGCACGGGCCGCATCCTCCTTGATGGCCGCGATGTGCTGGATGAGGACGAGGCCGCGCTTTGCCGGATGCGCGGGCGCGATGTGGGCATGGTGTTCCAAGAGCCGATGACCGCCCTGAACCCCCTGAAAAACATCGGTGCGCAGGTAGCGGAAACCGTGCAGATCCATGCGCGCGTCGGCAAGGCCGAGGCTTGGGCGCGGGCGCGCGAGGCTTTGGCGCGGGCGGAACTTCCCGAAGAGCGCTTCCCGATGTCGCGCTTCCCGCATGAGCTTTCCGGCGGCCAGCGCCAACGCGTGGTGATCGCCATGGCGATTGCCTTGCGCCCGAAGCTTCTGATCGCGGATGAGCCGACCACGGCGCTTGATGTCACCACACAGGCGCAGATCCTTGCACTCCTCGCGCGGCTTGCCCGCGAGGACGGGATGGGGCTCTTGCTCATCACCCACGATCTGGCCGTGGTGGCCGGCATGGCTGACCGGATCGCCATCATGAAGAACGGCGAGGTGGTGGAGGAAGGGCCGGTGAGCCTCCTGCAGGCGGGCTTGCAGCACCCCTATTCGCAGGCGCTTTTGGCGGCCTCCACCCATCAACCCGAGCGCGATGGCGGCGAGGATGGCGATGTCATCCTCAAGGCCGAAGGCGTGATCCGCGACTATTCGGGCAAGCGGCACCTCTGGGGGAGGGCCGCACCCTTCCGCGCGGTGGATCAGGTGAGTTTCACCATCCGGCGCGGTGAAAGCCTTGGGCTTGTGGGCGAATCCGGTTGCGGAAAATCGACCCTAACACGGGCTCTTCTGGGGCTTGAGCCTATTCAGGGTGGCGCGATCACTTTCCGTGGCCAGCCCGTGCATCCTGCCATGGGCAACGAGATGCGGGCCGGAATGCAGGTGGTGTTTCAAGACCCCTACGGCAGTTTCAATCCGCGTTGGCGGGTGGAGAAACTCGTGTCCGAACCCTTCCACCTGATGCCGGAGCAGCCGCAAAACGCGCGGGATCGGGTGGCGGAAGCCTTGGAGGCCGTGGGGCTTACCAGCGCCGATATGGAGAAATACATTCACGAATTTTCCGGCGGCCAGCGCCAGCGCATCGCCATTGCCCGCGCCCTCATCACACGCCCTGATCTGATCGTCCTCGACGAGGCGGTTTCGGCACTTGATGTTTCGGTGCGTGCGCAGGTGCTGGACCTCTTGGCCGATCTCTCGGATCGCTTGGGTCTCACCTATCTCTTCATCAGCCACGATCTGAACGTCGTGCGCGCCATCACGGATCGGGTGATGGTGATGCAGCGCGGCCGGATCGTGGAGGAAGGCCCGACGGACCAGGTCTTCACCCATCCAAGCCATGATTACACGCGCCAGCTTCTCACAGCGGCGCCGAAACTTCCAGAAGGAGCCGCCGCATGACTGATCTCGCCCTTTGGTTCGACCCCTCGAAATGCCTCATCAACGGCGAATGGGTCGCGCCCATCAAAGGCGGCACGCTGCCGCTTTACGATCCCTCGAACGGTGCCGAAATCGGCTCTATTGCACGCGGAACAGCCGAAGATATCGACGCCGCCGTGGCTGCTGCCGAAGCTGCCAGATCCGGCCCGTGGGGCCGCATGAGTGCCGCCGAACGTGGCCGCATCCTGATGCGCTTGGGCCGGATGGTGGAAGAGCGGGTGGACGATCTCACCCGCATCGAAGCCATCGACGTGGGCAAACCCCTGAAACAGGCCCGCGCCGATGCGGTCGCCTTGGCGCGCTACTGCGAGTTCTATGGTGGCGCGGCCGACAAGCTGCTGGGCGAAACCATCCCCTATCTCGACGGTTACACCGTTTACACGCTTCGTGAACCGCATGGCGTGACGGGCCATATCGTGCCGTGGAACTACCCGATGCAGATCATCGGGCGCTCTGTAGGCGCGGCCTTGGCCACCGGGAATACCTGCGTGTTGAAACCCGCCGAAGATGCCTGCCTCACGGCGCTCGCCTTCGCCGATATGGCGAAAGCGGCGGGCCTCCCCGATGGTGTCTTGAACGTCGTGCCGGGGCTTGGTGCGGAAGCAGGCGCAGCGCTCACCGCCCATCCCGGCGTGCATCACATCAGCTTCACCGGATCGGTGGGCACAGGCATCATGGTGCAGGAAGCGGCGGCGAAAAACGTGGTGCCTGTGACGCTCGAACTTGGAGGGAAATCCCCGCAAGTGGTGTTCGGAGATGCCGACCTTGAGCGCGCGCTACCGTTCCTTGTGAACGCAGGCATCCAGAACGCGGGCCAGACCTGCTCGGCCTCCTCGCGCATTCTCGTGCACCGCTCGGTGCATGACGAGGTGCTCGAACGCATGGCGGCCCGCTATGGCGCGTTGCAGGTGGGCCCGGCGATGGCCGATCTCGACGTTGGGCCGCTCATCTCCGCCAAACAGCAAGGGCTTGTCAGCGGTTTCCTCGGCATGGCGGGCGATCTGGAAACTGCCGCGCAAGGTGTTTTGCGCGATGCGCCGAACGGCGGCTATTACGTGCGCCCCACGCTTCTCGCGGGCGTCAAACCGCATCACCCACTGGCGCAGAAAGAGATTTTCGGCCCTGTTCAGGTGGTCATTCCTTTTGATGACGAAGACGAAGCCGTCGCGATTGCCAATGGCACGGACTATGGCCTCGTCGCCTCGGTCTGGACGCAAGATGGCGGGCGACAAATGCGCCTCGCCCGCGCCATTTGCGCAGGGCAGGTCTTCCTCAACAACTACGGCGCAGGCGGCGGGGTGGAACTGCCCTTCGGCGGGCGCGGCAAATCGGGGCACGGGCGCGAGAAGGGCTTCGAGGCCATGTATGGCTTCACCACTCTGAAAACCGTGGCGGCTTGGCATGGATAACCCCGCCCCGCAAAAGCGCCCGAACATCATCCTGATCCTTGTCGATGACATGGGCTTTGCCGACCTTGGCCTCTGCGGTTCGGAAATCAAAACCCCGCGGATCGACAGTATAGGCGAGCAAGGCGTCGCCATGAGCGCGATGTATAATTGCGCCCGCTGCTGCCCCACCCGTGCCTCGATGCTCACGGGGCTTTATCCGCACAAAGCGGGCATCGGCCATATGGGCGCGAACCTCGGCACGCCCGCCTATCAGGGCAGCCTCCGCAGAGATAGCGTGACCATTGCGGAATGCCTGCGCGAGGCGGGCTATTTCACCGCCATGTCCGGCAAATGGCACGTGGCGGGGGATTTCTGGGCGAGGCTGGTGGACAGCTGGCGCGTCGGCGCGCCCGAACATCCCACGCCGTGCCAACGCGGGTTCGAGCGTTTCTATGGCATTATCGATGGGGTCACGCATTTCTTCTCGCCCCATTACATGATGGAAGATGACGCGCGGATCGAGGTTTCGCCCACGGATTTCTACTTCACCGATGCCATCACCGACAAAGCTATCGGCATGATCGACGAGGGACTCGATCAGAACAAACCCTTCTTCCTTTACCTCGCCCATGCCGCGCCGCACTGGCCGCTGCACGCCCATGAAGAAGACATCGCGCAATATGAAGGGGTTTACCGGAAAGGCTGGGACAGCATGCGCGCCCAGCGGCACGAGGAAATGCAGGGGCGGGGCATTTTGCGGCACAAATGGGACCTTTCGCCGCGCGATCAGGCCGCCCAACCATGGGACACGGTGACCGAGAACGACTGGGAAGCCCAGAAGATGGAGGTCTATGCGGCGATGATCTCCTGCATGGATCGCAATATCGGCCGCGTGCTCGATCACCTGAAAGCGCGCGGCGTGCATGACGATACGCTGATCCTCTTCCTCTCAGATAACGGCGGCTGCGCCGAATTCATGGCCGAAGATGGCTGGGCGAAGTTCATGCCCGATATCACCAACGATGGCCGCCAGATCGCCATGGGCAACCGCCCCGGCCTGCGCCCTGGCAATGCGCTCACCTACCAAAGTTACGACCTGCCATGGGCGAACGTCTCGAATGCGCCGTTCCGCCTCTTCAAGCACTGGGTGCACGAGGGCGGGATTTCCACGCCGCTTCTCGCGCAATGGCCTGCGCGCTTCGGGTCGGGCGGTGTGCATCATGAGCCGTGGCATGTGGTGGATATCCTGCCCACGATCCTCGAAGCGGCAGGCGCGGCCTATCCCGCCGAATATCGCGGCCATACCGTGCAGGACCGCGACGGCGAAAGCTTTCTGGCGGCGCTCGAATGCAAGGCGGCCGCCCGTCAGCAACCCATCGCATGGGAGCATGAAGGCAATGCCGCGATCCGGCTTGGCGGGTTCAAACTGGTGCGCCAGTTCGGCAAGGACTGGGAACTATACGACATGGACGCAGACCGCACCGAATTGAACGATCTGGCCGGAAAAAACGCGCCTTTGGAGGCGATGTTGAAACGCGAATACGAAGGCTGGGCCGAGCGTGTGGGCGTGATGGATTGGGCCATCGCGCTGCCGCGCTTGCTGAAAATCTGGCAAATGGACGACGCGCACGGCTAAGCTCTGCGCAGGGAATTACGGGAGAGAGGGAGAACCGGAATGAGACTTCAAGGGAAAACAGCGATTGTCACAGGCGGGGCCTCGGGCTTCGGCGCGGGGATTGTCCGCAAGTTCGCTGCCGAAGGCGCGCGGGTGCTGGTGGTGGATATCAACTCGGCAGGGGCCGAAGCGATGGCTGCCGAAGTAAACGGCTTGGCCTTTGCCGCGAACGTGGCCGACAAGGGTAGTGTGGGCGCGCTCGTCGATTTCGCGCTGGAGCGGATGGGGCGGGTGGATATCCTCGTCAATAACGCAGGCGTCACCCATTTGCCGAAGCCGATGGAAGAGGTCAGCGAGGACGATTTCGACCGCGTGATCGCGGTGAACTGCAAATCGATCTACCTCTTCGCACAAGCGCTTCTGCCGCACATGAAACGCAACGGTTCGGGCAATATCCTCAACATCGCCTCAACGGCAGGCCTCAGCCCGCGCCCGCGCCTCAACTGGTATAACGCCTCCAAAGGCTGGGTGATCACTGCCACCAAAGCGATGGCCGTCGAACTCGCGCCCGCAGGCATCCGCGTGAACGCGCTTTGCCCTGTGGCAGGGGAAACCCCGCTTCTGGCTTCGTTCATGGGCGAGGACACACCGGAGATGCGGGCGAAGTTCCTCTCCACCATCCCGCTCGGCCGCTTCTCGACCCCCGAGGATATGGGCAACGCCGCCTGCTACCTCTGCTCGGACGAGGCAAGCATGATCACAGGCGTCGCCATGGAAGTCGATGGTGGGCGCTGCATCTGAGCACCCAAGGGCATGGCGATCAGGCGGTCGCCATGTCCTCCCCATCGTTCTGGCGGCGCATACGTGCCTCGGTGAGAACCGCTGTCACGACCAGCCCGTCCACAACCTCGCCCCGATCATGGCGCAGCGCCACAGGCGAGAGGCGCGGTGCGGCAAAGCCAGCCTCGGAAAGAAGCCGCGCGAGATAGGCTTCCGAATGCGCGTAGCGGCATGAGGGCATCAGGCGGAAATCGCCCAAACCTTCCGGCAATGTCTCTACGGTGAAGGCCAGCACGCCACCCGCGTTGAGGCTTGAGGCCGCCCAGCTCACCACCCGCTCCAGAGCGCCCACATAGATGAACACATCCGCCGAGGTGATTAGATCGAACCGCGCGTCGGTCACGGCGAGATGCGCGATGTCCTGCACATTCAGCGCGTCGTAAACGCCCTTCTCCGCCGCGCGCTTCAGCATCTCCGGCGAAAGATCACAGCCGCCAAGCCAGCCCGCATGAGGCCGGATCGTCGCGCCCATCAGGCCCGTGCCACAGCCGATATCCATCACATGGGCAAACTGGCTCCGGCCTTCCGCTAACAGCGCGTCACGGATCATCTCCGGGCCGCGATAGCCGAGGCTATCCACCAGCGAGGCCTCGAAACGCGGGGCATATTGGTCGTAAAGCGTGCGGATAAAGGCCGAGGGCATCGTTTCCGCCACGGGCACAGGCCGCAGCAATTCGATCCGCACCGAGGCACCCAGCTTATCCGCCGGATCAAGGCGGCGCACCTCTTCCCAAGCGCGGATCGCGGCCTCGGTCTCGCCTGCCGCAAGGTGCAATTCCCCCAAGCGGAACCAGCCCGCAGGCCAGTGCGGCACCAGTTCCAAGGCCTGCGCCATCAGCTCCGCCGCAGCAGCGGGATCACCGCTTTCGGCAAGGCCTTGGGCATAATCGGCACGTCTGTCGGCAACGGGATCGCCCGAGGTCAGGCGGAGAGGCGGCAACACCATGATGCACCACGATTGAGCACCTCCAAGCCGGAGGCGGCGCCATTCATCCAATTGCTATTGCCCTGTCAAGAGCCCGCGCGCGGGCCCGGCCTACGGGGTTGCACGTATTGATAGGATCGTGAGCCAACAGGGACACTGAACCTCGACAAACAGCCCATTTGAACGGGCTTGTCTGAGGGAGGAAATCAATGAAACGCTCTATTCTGGCCGGGATGGTCTCGGTCATTGCGCTGTCTGTTCCGGCATGGGCCGACGTCAAGATCGCCCATGTTTACGGCAAGACTGGCCCCTTTGAAGCCTATGCCAAGCAATCGCATGACGGGCTGATGATGGGCCTCGAATATGCCACCGGTGGCACGATGGAAGTGAACGGCGAGAAGATCGTCATCATCGAGAAAGACACCCAGTTGAAGCCCGAGAACGGCAAGGCACTTCTGGCCGAAGCCTATGGCGACGATGATGTCGCGCTCGCGGTTGGCCCGGTTTCCTCGGGTGTGGCACTCGCCATGCTTCCGGTGGCTGCCGAATACGAGAAAATCCTGATCGTCCATCCCGCCGTGGCGGATTCGATCACCGGTGAAAACTGGAACCCCTATATCTTCCGCACGGGCCGCAACTCCTCGCAGGATGCGATTGCACAGGCCAAAGCCATGGCCGCCCCCGGCGTGAAGATCGCCACTCTGGCGCAAGACTACGCCTTCGGTCGTGACGGCGTTGCCGCCTTCAAGGAAGCCCTTGCAGGCACCGGTGCCGAAATCGTCCACGAAGAATACGCCCCCACCGACACCACCGATTTCACCGCCGCCGCAGAACGCGTTTTCACGGCGATGAAAGACCTCGACGGGCCGAAGAAGCTCTTCGTTCTCTGGGCAGGCGGCGGCAACCCGCTGGGCAAAGTGAACGCGATGGACCCGGGCCGCTTCGGCATCGAAATGTCCACGGGCGGTAACATCCTCGCCGCGCTCAAGGGCTACAAGGATTTCCCCGGCATGGAAGGGGCGATCTATTACTACTACGAGATCCCGAAGAACCCCGTGAACGACTGGCTCGTCACCGAGCACCAGAAGCGCTTCAACAGCCCGCCGGACTTCTTCACCGCAGGCGGCATGGCCACGGGCATGTTCATCGTCGAAGCCCTGAAAAAGGCCGGATCGGCTGACACCGCCGCGCTCAGTGCTGCCATGGAAGGCCTCGAATGGGACACCCCCAAGGGCAAGATGGTGATGCGTGCCGACGACCATCAGGCGCTGCAATCCATGTATCACTTCAAGATCGCGGTGAAGGATGGCGTGGAATGGGCCGTGCCGGAACTCGTCAAGGAAATCGGCATCGACGAGATGCAGGTTCCGATCCGCAACAAGAAGTAACGAAAGGCGGGCCGGAGGCTCTCCGGCCCACTCCCCCCATGACCCTTCTCGAAACACGTGATCTGACGGTGCGCTTCGGCGGCCATGTTGCGGTTGACGCCGTAACCTGCGCTTTCAAAGCCGGAGAACTCACTGCCATCGTCGGCCCGAACGGGGCTGGCAAGACCACCTATTTCAACCTGATCTCCGGCCAGATCCCCGCCACCGCAGGCGAGGTGCTTCTTGTCGGAAAGTCGCTCGCAGGGCTTTCCGTTTCGGCGCGCGCCCGCGCTGGCATCGGCCGCGCTTTCCAGCTCACGAACCTTTTCCCGAACCTTTCGGTGCGCGAGAACCTCCGCCTTGTGATGCAGCAGAAGGCTGGCATCGGCTTTGCCATGTTTTCCACTGCCAGCGCCCACCGCGCCGTGCTGGAGCGCGCCAACGAAGTGCTGAAAACCGTCCGCCTCGCGCAGAAAGCCGAGTTCCTCGTGAAGGAGTTGAGCCACGGCGACCAGCGCAAGCTCGAAGTCGGGATGCTGATCGCGCTCGACCCCAAGGTTTACATGTTCGACGAACCCACCGCAGGCATGAGCGCCGATGAAGCGCCCGTCGTGCTCGATCTCATCCGTGATCTGAAAGCCCGCCCCGACCGCGCCATCCTCCTCGTCGAACACAAGATGGACGTGATCGCCCGCCTCGCTGACCGCATCATCGTTCTGCACAACGGCGCCCTGGTTGACGATGGCCCGCCTGCCGAGGTGATCGCCTCGGATGTGGTGCAGGAAGCCTATATGGGAAAGGCGCTCGATCTTGTCTGATCCGATCCTCTCGCTCGAAGGCGTCTACACCGACATCGCCCAATACCACATCCTGCAAGGCGTGGATTTCACCGTGCCGCGCGGGGCGGTCACCATGCTTCTGGGCCGCAACGGCGTGGGCAAAACCACGACGCTCCGCACCATCATGGGCCATTGGCGCGCGCGGGCTGGCAGCATCACCTTCGACGGCATCGATATCACCCGCCTCCCCACCCCAGCTATCGCGCGGATGGGCGTGGGATACGTGCCCGAAACCATGGGCATCTTCGCGGACCTGACGGTCGAGGAAAACATGATCCTCGCCGCCGCCTCCGGCCGCCTTGATCCCGCACGGCTCGAACGGATCTTCGCGGCCTTCCCGCCCCTGAAAACCTTCTGGAAAGGGCAGGCTGGCACGCTTTCCGGCGGGCAGAAACAGATGCTCTCCATCGCCCGCGCCATGGCCGAGGATCGCCGCCTTTACCTGATCGACGAACCCACCAAAGGCCTCGCGCCTGCCATCGTCGCCACCATGGCCGGAGCCTTGAAAGCGCTAAAAAACGAAGGCGCGTCTATCCTGATGGTGGAACAGAACTTCGCCGTCGCCCGCGCCTTGGGCGATTTCGCCGTGGTGATGGACGATGGCCGCGTGATCTGGTCCGGCACCATGGCCGAGCTTGTAGGCGACGGCTTGCTCCAAGAGCGCCTGATGGGCCTCAGCCTCGCCGCAGGGCATTGAGGGAACCGATATGAGCACAGCCCCCACCCACGCGCCCCGCATCGAACGCAAACCCCTTGCCCAACGCCTCGCGCCGCATCTGCCGATGCTGCTCATTCCCGCGCTGATGCTTCTGGGCCTCGCGCTGATCCCTTCCGTGCCCTCATGGCTCACCCTCACGGTCTCGGGCCTCGCGATGGGCATGATGATCTTCGTCATGGCCTCCGGCATGACCCTCGTTTTCGGCCTGATGGACGTGATCAACTTCGGCCATGGCGTGTTCATCTCCGTGGGCGCTTTCGTCGGCGTTTCGGTGCTTCTGATGCTCGACCATCTCACAGGCGCGCCCTCGATGGTCATGGCGCTTGCCGCCATACTTCTGGCCGTCATCGCCGCGATACTTGCTACGGGCGCGCTCGGCTGGGCCTTTGAACGCGTCATCGTCAAACCCGTCTACGGCGCGCATCTCAAACAGATCCTCGTCACCATGGGCGGCCTTATCGTGGTCGAACAACTCATCATCGTGCTCTGGGGGCCGGAAGAGATCTACATCCCCCGCCCCGAAGCCCTGAAAGGCGCAGTGACTTTCGCCGGAGCCGCGATGGAGAAATACCGCCTGCTGGCCGTGGGCGTGGGCGCGGCCCTCTTCCTCGCCATGCGCCTTGTCTTGCGCCGCACCAAGATCGGCCTGATCGTGCGCGCAGGTGTGGAAAACGGCGAGATGGTCGAAGCGCTGGGCTACCGCCTCCGCATGGTCTTCATCGGCGTCTTTGTCGCGGGATCTGCGCTCGCAGGCCTCGGCGGCGTGATGTGGGGCCTCTATCAGGAGGTCATCACCGCCCATATGGGCCAGCAGATCATGATCCTCATCTTTATCGTGGTGATCATCGGCGGGCTTGGCTCGGTCGAAGGCTGCTTCATCGGCGCGCTTCTCGTGGGCCTCTTGCAAAACTACGTGGCCTTCCTCGAACCGAAAGCCGCGCTCATCTCCAACATCGGCCTGTTGGTCGCGATCCTGATGTGGCGCCCGATGGGCATGATCCCGGTGGTAAAAGCGAAATGATCGGCACGCTTCTCTCGGGCGACCTGCCCCGCTCCCGCATCCTCACCGCCCTTCTGGTGGTGATCTTTCTGGGCCTTGCACTGGCGCCTTTCCTGTTCCCCGGTGTGCGTTCGGTGGATACCGCCGCGCGCATCTCGATCTTCATCGTGCTCGTCGCCTCCTATGACCTCCTCTTGGGCTATGCGGGCATCGTCAGCTTCGCCCACACGATGTTCTTCGGCATCGGCGCTTACGGCGTCGCCCTCACCCTGCAAGCCATGGGGCGCGGGTGGGATGCCGTTCTGATCGGCACGCTTGCAGGCGCAGGCACCGCCGCCGCCATCGCGCTGGTGATCGGCCTTTTCTCGCTCCGCGTCCGCGCGATCTTCTTCGCGATGATCACGCTCGCTGTGGCCTCCGCCGTGGGCGTTCTTGTCTCGCAACTTTCCGGCCTCACTGGCGGCGAAGACGGGCTCAACATCCAGATCCCGCGCGAGCTTACCCCCGCCTTCAAATTCGGCGGCGAGCTTTGGGGCGTGAAGCTGAACGGCAAGCTTCTGGCCTATTACCTCGTGTTCGGCACCGCGCTCGTGCTCTTCCTCCTGATGCTGCGGATCGTGAACTCGCCCTTCGGCCGCACGCTTCTCGCCGTGCGCGAGAACGATTTCCGTGCCGAAGCGATCGGCTATCCCGTGGTCCGCTACCGCACCGCCGCCACCTGCCTTTCTGCCGCCATCGCGGCGCTCGCAGGTGCGCTCTATGCGCTTTGGCTCCGCTACGTCGGGCCGGAAACCGTGCTCTCGATGGAGTTGATGATCGACATCCTCCTCATGGTCGTCATCGGCGGCATGGGCACGATCTGGGGCGCTGTGATCGGGGCCACGCTTTTCGTCATCGCCCAGAACTACCTTCAGGAAGTCATGGGCTGGGCCTCCGCCGCCACCGAAGGCGTGCCGCTCCTGCCGAACCTCCTCGACCCCGACCGCTGGCTCCTTTGGTTAGGCTTGCTCTTTGTACTCTCCGTGTATTTCTTTCCTGCAGGCATAGTTGGGCGTTTGCGGGCAGGGAAATGGAACGATCCGAAGTGAACGAGATTCTGGCTGAAGGCGCCGCTTTCATAGCCTCACATGGCTTCAAACTGCCGCCTTTCGCGTTCTGGGGCCCCGAACGGATGCGGCAAGAAGATGCCGCCGATCTCCGTTCGCGCGGGTTGGGCTGGGACATCACCGATTACGGCGCAGGCCGGTTCGATGATCTGGGGCTTTTCCTCTTCACTCTTCGCAACGGCAAAGTGGCCGATCTCGCGCTGGGGCGAGGGATGCTCTACGCCGAGAAGATCATGATCTCGCGGGAGCGCCAGATATCCCCGATGCATCGCCACAATCTCAAAGCCGAAGACATCATCAACCGCGGTGGCGGCGATCTGGTTTTGAAGCTCTATGCCTCCAACCCGGATGGCTACATAGACAAACAATCCCTCGTGCAAGTGCCCTCGGATGGGTTGATGCACACGCTGCCGGCAGGCGGCCATCTGCGCCTCAAACCGGGTGAAAGCGTTACTCTTATGCCCGGCGTCTGGCATGCGTTCTGGGCGGAAAAGGGCGACTGCCTAATCGGGGAAGTCTCCACCGTCAACGATGACAAATCCGACAATATTTTCGAGGCCCCCATCGGTCGCTTCCCCGCTATCGAGAACGATGTCGAGCCAACGCATCTGCTTGTCTGCGACTATTGAGGGGCGGACCCTGCTCTAGAGCCCATACTTATCTTTACCAACTTGCACATTTTTGCGGCATCAGGCACGGATCGCGCCCAAGGGAGTGCTTACCATGATCTTCGGACTCGTTATCCTCTGCGGCACCTATGTGCTGAGCCAATTCTTCCGCGCCTTTCTGGCGGTTCTCGCGGAAGTGCTGAAAACCGATATCGGTGCCGCCGCCGACGATCTGGCCTTTGCCTCCGGCCTCTGGTTCCTCACCTTCGCGCTGATGCAGCTTCCCGTAGGCGAAGCGCTCGACCGTGTCGGCCCCCGCCGCACCGCCGCCACGCTTTTCCTTCTGGGGGGAGCAGGTGGCGCGGCACTTTTCGCGATGGCCACTGCGCCGTGGCATATCTCGGCCGCGATGGTGCTGATCGGGATCGGCTGCTCGCCCGTGCTCATGGCGTCGTTCTTCATCTTCTCGCGCGTCTATCCCGCCGCGATGTTCGCCACGCTTGGCTCGGTGATGATCGGCGTCGGCTCTCTGGGCAATATCGCAGGCACCGTGCCGCTCGCCAAAGCCATCGAAATCTTCGGCTGGCGCGAAACGCTCTGGGCACTGTCCGCGATCACCGCCCTCCTCGCCGTGGGCGTCTTCCTCTTCGTGAAAGACCCCGCGAAAGTGGAGCATACGCAGAAGGGCTCGGTGCTCGACCTCCTCAAGATGCGCGCGCTCTGGCCCGTCTTCCCGATGCTCTTGGTGAACTACCTCGCCGCAGGCGGGCTCCGCGGCCTCTGGGTTGGTCCTTACCTGTCGGACGTCTACGGCGCGACCAATGCCGTCGTTGGCCAAGCCACGCTCTACATGGGCCTCGCCATGATCGTCGGCACCTTCGTTTACGGCCCGCTCGACCGTTGGCTCGGCACCCGCAAATGGGTGATCTTCGGCGGCAACCTTCTGGGCACCCTCGGCATTGCCGCCCTCGCGCTCTTCCCCCTCTCGGGCTACTGGCCTTCGGTGCTCCTGATCGTGGTGATCGGCTTCTTCGGCATGTCCTTCCCCGTCATCATGGCCCATGCCCGCGCCTTCGTGCCGCCGCATCTCGCAGGCCGTGGCGTGACCCTGATGAACCTCTTCGGTATCGGCGGCGTCGGCCTCTTCCAGGTGTTCACGAGCCGCGTCTACCGCGCCTATGACGGCCCCGATGTGGCGGCCCATGTGCCCTATCAGGCGGTCTTCGCGCTCTTCGCCATCAGCATGGCCGTGGGCCTTGCCTTCTACCTCTTCGCCCAAGATCGCACGGATTAACGGGCCAAACCCCGCCCTGTGGCATCCCGCCCCTTCCCCAAGGGCCGCGTGTGCGCTAAGGGGGCGCGTCCTTTCCCGAGGACTGGAATCGAAAGGAGCCCCGCATGGGTTACAAGGTCGTCGTCGCTGGTGCCACGGGTAACGTGGGCCGTGAAATGCTCAACATTCTGGCCGAGCGCCAGTTCCCGGTGGATGAGATCGCCGCGCTTGCCAGCCGCCGTTCGCTGGGCACCGAAGTGTCCTTCGGCGACAAGACCCTCGTGACCAAGGACATCGAGAACTTCGACTGGTCCGGTTGGGACATGGCGCTCTTCGCCGTTGGCTCCGAAGCCACCAAGATCTACGCGCCGAAAGCGGCTGCCGCAGGCTGCGTCGTGATCGATAACTCCTCGCTCTACCGCTACGATCCGGAAATCCCGCTGATCGTTCCGGAAGTGAATGCCGACGCCATTCACATGTATAAAAACAAGAACATCATCGCCAACCCCAACTGCTCCACCGCGCAGATGGTCGTGGCGCTGAAGCCCCTGCATGACCGCGCCCGCATCAAGCGCGTCGTCGTTTCCACCTACCAGTCGGTTTCCGGCGCGGGCAAGGAAGGCATCGACGAGCTCTGGGACCAGACCAAAGGCATCTACGTGCCCGGTCAGGAAAAAGAGCCGAAGAAATTCACCAAGCAGATCGCCTTCAACGTGATCCCGCATATCGACGTCTTCATGGAAGACGGCACCACCAAGGAAGAGTGGAAGATGGTCGCCGAGACTAAGAAGATCCTCGACCCCAAGGTGAAAGTCACCGCCACCTGCGTACGCGTGCCCGTGTTCGTCGGCCACTCCGAATCGATCAACATCGAATTCGAGGAATTCCTCGACGAGGAAGAAGCCCGCGAAATCCTGCGCGAAGCCCCCGGCATTCTCGTGGTCGATAAGCGCGAGCCGGGTGGCTACGTCACTCCGATCGAATGCGTGGGCGATTACGCCACCTTCATCAGCCGCATCCGTCAGGACAGCACCGTCGAAAACGGCATCAACCTCTGGTGCGTCTCCGACAACCTCCGCAAAGGTGCCGCGCTCAACGCCGTGCAGATCGCGGAAGTGCTGGGCAACAAGGTTCTGAAGAAGGGCTGATCCGCCGCTTTATCGCAATTGGAAAGGGGCGCTCCGAGCGCCCCTTTTTCATTCCTGCCTTACATCCCGAAGAGCGATAGCATCGCCCCGCCGAAGGCATATCCCGCCAGCGTGTGCAAAAGCTTCCACTCCGCCCGCGGCTTCGTGTGCCCGTCGAAGAACACCGTCGAAATCGCCGACATCAGGCCCATGTGGTAAAGCACAATCGCCGCCCAGAGCGCTTGCGCCTCCATACCGCCCAAGGCCCCGCCCACGTCCTGAAACGCACGCACCATGGCGATCCCGAGAAAGCCGAGCGGCATATAGAACGGTGCCAACCGCACCTGCTCCGCCATGCTCAACGGCGGCAGAACCGGAGCCTTCGGCTTCGGCCCCGCCTTGGGGAACGCCCATTGCTCGACCTCCAGCCGCTCACCGCGCTGCAACCGGTCAAGACGATCCTGAAAACTCTGAACTGACATACCTGCTTCTCCTCGTTTTCGCCTGCTCCGGCTGAACCGCACCGGCGTTAACCAAGTTTTCGCATGGGTTTTGGGCTGTTTTTAGAAACAATTATGGCGCAGCTTGGGCCATTTTCCTCAGGATAGATGCGGTGCCAACTCCGGATAAAGCACGTAAAGCGCGCCCATCAGGATCACCGCCAACACCAGAAACCCCAGCCGCGCACCCTTCTTCTGGCGCGCTTCCATCGCCGCACCGGGGCCGACAAAGGCCGACATCTCGCGCGCCTGACGCGCAGAGATGTTCACATGGGTGCTGCTCGATTGCAGGCGGTTGATACGGTCTTGGAAGCTCTGTTGGGCCATGCTGTCTCTCTCCTCGGCGCGTCAATTCTCGCTAGGGATGAATTCCGGCATGATTGGGGCGGCACGGGGGAAAACTCCGGCTCAGAACCGCTCGGTGCGTAAAACCTCGCAATCGGTCAGGTGTTACGGTTGGAAGTGGCGGTTTGGGGAGGCGGAAGAGGCACTATCGCGGAAGTCTCCAGTCGTCAAAAATATCGACAAAGTGGAGCCGTTCCGCGCAGGGTCAAGATGCAAGTGCAGAAAAATTTTGCGGATGCAGAAAGGGCCCAACTTGATCATCGTAAAGGTGACTAGATGGCCTTCCCCCTTTCTCGAAAAAATGCGTCGGGCTATTCGCCATCCGCTAGACCTGCGAGAAGCCCACGAAGATCTTCACAGATTGGAGTTTCCCGACATCCTTCATAGATTTTTGGCATATTGCGAAGCTTTGGCGCCTGCCCGACCTCGCAGACCGCATTCTGTAGTCCCTTACGCAAGGCTTCCTTAAACTCTTTTCCTTTTACAGTTTACAGTCGCCTGACAGAATTCACCTAGATCGTTCCAACGTTGGATAGTGTTAGCCTTATCGGGCAGGGATTGAACGGCTTTGTAATACGCTTCATTGAAGCTTGCGCTGATCGCGGCTTCATTAAGCCTGCTAAGCGCGTATTCGATGCCTTTTTCTGCGACTGCTTGGTCAATTTCCATGCCTCTAGCGATGTGGTCGGGCGTATGGAAACAGCTTTCAATGTCTGAACCAGGGCTGGCCCAGACAGGTATGTCATGCTCTGTATATTTGCGATGGGCCTTCCAAGCAGATAAGTCGTCATCACTCATGAAATCACGGTCTCGATGAACCATCACTTTTACACCGTGCCGATCCCGCAATTTTGCCAAACGTTCACCGTCCGGGATACTAGACACACCAAAACAAGGCCAAATCACAGTCCTGTGCGCCAGATGCGGCCATTGGTCGATTATCGATTGTAGGTATGCAGTGTCGTCGTCCTCGGAGAACAATACGATGTCCTTGTCGAGCGCTCCCCATCCCATGCGCGCCCGCACTTCTGCCCCCTGATCTCTTATCGAGCCGTTCTCAAGCCAGACGATCTTGGTAGATTGGCCCGCGACACGGACAATTCGTGAAGAGTGTGTTGACACAACGATTTGCGTTTCTGGAAAGCTACTTAGTGCGGCTTCTAACGCTGAAACTAACCTCTCTTGGCTAGATTGGTGCAAATGCGCATCCGGTTCATCAATAAGGAGAAGGCGAGGCCGGAACGTCAGTAGGTAAGCGAAGATTTGGGTCACTTGGAGCAGGCCAGTGCCTGCCATCTCGAGTGGGCGGCGCATCGTTGTGTAGTTGCTACCGCCATCTCCATATCTCATATCGGGGGTGTAAAACCAGGCTCGTATGAACGCGTCCCGTCGTTGATCGAATTTCACCCAGAACCGCACGCCTGGAATAACCTGACCAACAAGATCGGACAGCATAGTTAGTTCAACCGCGTTCTCGCCTGTGTTCATTTCATCAGAATGCGTGTTGAGAAGCATTTGCCGTAAGACTGACCCACCATCGCCCGATGCTGCCTTTCGCCTGAAGACCGGAGCGGCGAGTATGGTTTCATGCTCGGCTAGCCCTGCCAAGCCGGGAATATAAGCTGTTTGCGGCTCTTCCTTCGCGAAGTCTGCTGCTATATCACCCTCTATTTCAACATTTACTCCAGCGTCATTCCCGAGTGACTTTAGCTTGATTGATCCTGTTTCTACGCCACGTCTTAAGGTCACGACCACAGGCTTCGTTGAGCTGCCCCCTCGTTCTCGACCTTGTAGAGTTGAGCGATGAGCCAGAGACCGGAAGTCTACAGAAGGTACGAAGTCCATAAGCTCGACTGGCAGCTTCTTGTTTTGTGCAAGAGACGCGCACCTAGATGCCCAATGGACAGCTTTAAGGACCGAAGACTTTCCAGAACCATTTTGGCCCACGAGAAGCGTGAGCGGCCCTAATGGAATGCTTCGGCAATCCTCTAGCCGCATAAAGTTCTCAATAGAGATTTGATCGATCATCACGCCACTCGCTTCGCGGGAATTGAAGTGCTTGTGACACTTTATAGTCGAGATACGTGAATGCAATCGTCGGTAAAGTTGTCGATCATTTGATTTGTATCCAGCGACAACGTTTGAGGATTGATGCGTCGCTTTGCGGGGGTATTGGAAGACAGTTCGCCACCCACAGCATTCAAGCCAGCGCGACGGCCCGTTGCGCCCACCAGAGCCTTACCCCACCAGCCCAGCCAAATCACGTCATGACACTTGCCATACGCAAGCCAGACGCAATCCATACGCTTCTGAAACGGGTTTTGGCCTGATTTCTCAGACTTTGCGGAATCCGCCCGTTGAGGGATCGAACCATTCGAGGGAGCCTTCTCCCGTGTCGGTCCAGAGCCCGTGCAGGGTCAGCGTGCCGCTTTCCACGGCCTCTTTGACAAACGGGAAAGTCATGAGATTCTCAAGGCTTACGATAACCGCCTGCCGCTCCAGCGCGCTGCGGCGTTCGGCTTCGGGAAGCTCTTTGACCCGCTCGAAACCGGGGCGGAGAATGTCCATCCAGCGGCCCACGAAGGAGGATTTCTCCTCCAACTGCGGCGCATGACCCGTGCACATATCGTGGCACCCGTTCACCCCACCACATTTGCTATGCCCGATCACTATAACATGTGCCACCTTGAGCGCCGTGACCGCATACTCCACCGCCGCCGAAGTCCCGTGCTGCAACCCATCCGGCTTATGCGGCGGCACAAGGTTCGCAATGTTGCGGTGAATGAAGAATTCTCCCTGATCCGCCCCGAAAATCGAGGTCACATGCACGCGGCTGTCGCAGCAGGAAATCACCATCGCGCGCGGGTGCTGGCCGTGATCCGCGAGGTGGCGATACCACGCCTGGTTCTCTTGGTAGGTGGTCGCCTTCCAGCCTTGATAACGCTGCACCAGATAGGTCGGCAGAGGTTTTGCAAGGTTCATCTCGGAGGCTCCTGTTTCCAGCACATACAGTCCATTTAAGCCGTATTCGCGGAAATTTGGATGGAAAACAAGCGCACGCAGCAATCTTTTGGGAAGGGTTTTCGCCGCAGGATGCGCGAAGCCGTGGGGGCAGAAGTGAGGGTGAAGCTTTGGAACGGGTAACAATTCTGGCATTGAAGGAAGCTGTACGCGTGGATGCGGACAGGCTGGCGGGCATGTATGCCCAGCTGGGTGAGCGCAGCGCCGAAGACGCGGTTTGCCGCGCGATGGAGGATCTGGCCGTGCGGCTGGCCTCGGCGGAACGGATGCATCGCGCGGGCGATTGGGGCGGTCTGGCCGCTGCGGCACGGGGCATCCTGCCCATCGCCACTGAAATCGGCATGCCGCTTCTCGGGCAAGTCACACGAGATGTTTGTTCATGCCTTGAAAGCGGCGATGCCGTCGCCCTCGGAGCCACCCTCGCGCGGCTCCTCAGGGTAGGCGAACGCTCGCTTTATGCGGTCTGGGATCTTCAGGATCTCTCGATTTAATCGGGGTCTTGCAGGTGCCGCTGGCTCGTCTAGGCTGAGGTTGATTATCCAGCCACGGAGGGGACTATGGCTCAGGGTCCGGGTTTTGCGGCAGAGGCCGAAGGCGCTGTTCCGCTCTATTTCGTTGAAACTGCGGAGTGGGACGCTTTCTTGAAAGGCCCCGGCGCCATTGCGGCGGCATGGGCGGAAACCACGGGCTTCAAGCCGCAGATCGGCAAGTCCCTTCTGGTGCCCAACGCCGATGGCTCTCCTGCTATGGCTATCGTCGGGCGGGGTGATGAAAAGCAGCGCCGCCGCGTGCGCTTCACTCTGGCGGGAGGCTTCGCGCAACTGCCCAAAGGCACATATGCCTTGGCCACCGAATTACCCGCAGAAGAGCTCGAAATGGAGGCCTTGGGTTGCCTCCTCACC
Source organism: Paracoccaceae bacterium (assembly GCA_023260655.1). Taxonomy (GTDB): domain Bacteria; phylum Pseudomonadota; class Alphaproteobacteria; order Rhodobacterales; family Rhodobacteraceae; genus UBA9554. The sequence continues at coordinate 63,563 of JALQUU010000006.1, forward strand.
GCCTATGCCTTTGACCGGTATCGCGCCCAGTCCGGCGCGTCCGCGCGCCTCGTTGCGCCGAAAGGCATTGATGCCAAGCGCGTGCAAACCCTCACCGAGGCCGAGTTCCTGACCCGCGATCTGGTCAATACGCCTACCGCCGATATGGGCCCCGCCCATCTGCAAGCCGCCGCCGAAACACTGGCTGCAGAGCATGGCGCATCCTGTTCAGCAATCATCGGTGATGCGCTTCTGGAGCAAAACTTCCCGATGATCCACGCTGTTGGCCGCGCTGCTGCGCCGGAAAATGCGCCGCGCCTTATCGAGATGCGTTGGGGCAAAAGCGGGCCCCGCCTCACGCTTGTCGGCAAAGGTGTTTGCTTCGATACAGGCGGCCTCGACATCAAGCCCGCCGCTTCCATGGGCCTCATGAAGAAAGACATGGGCGGCGCGGCCAATGTGCTGGGCCTTGCCCATATGATCATGGCGCTTGGCCTGCCGATCCGCTTGCGGGTGCTGATCCCTGCCGTGGAAAACTCTATTTCCGGCAATAGCTTCCGCCCGCAGGATATCCTGACGAGCCGAAAGGGCCTTACCGTCGAAATCAACAACACTGATGCCGAAGGTCGCCTCGTTCTGGCCGATGCGCTGGCCTACGGGGCGGAAGAATCGCCCGATATGATGGTGTCGATGGCAACCCTTACCGGGGCTGCTCGCGTCGCCGTCGGGCCGGATCTCGCGCCCTACTTCACCGATGCACCCGAAGTCGCCGCCGAACTGGAAGCCGCAGCACCGGCCATGGCCGATCCGGTCTGGCGGATGCCTTTCTGGGAACCCTACGAGGCCGATATCGAACCGGGGATTGCCGATCTGGATAACGCGCCGAAATCCGGTTTTGCAGGCTCGATCACCGCCGCACTCTTCCTCCGCCGCTTCACCGAGGGTGCCACGCGCTACACCCATTTCGACATCTACGCTTGGCAACCCTCAGCCGCGCCGGGCCGCAGCAAGGGCGGGCTTGGCCAAGGCGGGCGCAGCCTGCTGGCGGCGATCCCGCGCGTCTTGGGAGTTTGACTATGGATCGCCGCCTCACCCCTGCGAATGGCCGCGTCGCCGCCGCCTCCCTGCGCGGCAAGGTCGAGGCGGAGCGGTTTGTCAAAGGCGAGGCGCGCCGCGTGATCGTGCCCGTGGCTGACCTCTTGCAGGAACCCCACGGGCGGCGCGAGCGCCAGCTTCTCTCCGGTGATGCCGTAACAGTCTACGAGCAACGCGAAGGCTGGTGTTTCGTGCAATCGCTCAAAGACAATTACGTGGGATACCTCAAAGCCTCGCAGATCGAGGAACGCGACGCTCCGACCCATTGGATCATCGCGCCTGCAACCCATGTTTATCCCGAGGCAAGCTTCAAGGTGATCGAACGCGCCAAACTGCCTTTCGGCGCGCAAATCCGCGTGATTGGCGAGGAGGGTAGCCGCTTCGTTGAAACCGAAGACGGCTTCGTTCCGAAAGCCCATATCGCGCCACTTGGCTGGCACTTCCGCGATCCTGTTGGTGTCGCGATGCTCTTTACCGGTTCGCCCTACCTCTGGGGTGGAAACAGCCGTGATGGCATTGATTGCTCAGGCCTTGTGCAGGCGGCCTGCCTCGCCTGCAGCCTACCTTGCCCTGCAGACAGCGATCAACAAGCCACATCCGCCGGCGTCGCCGCCAAACCGGGGGCGCTGCGCCAGAAGGGTGATCTCCTTTTCTGGAAAGGGCACGTTGCGCTCGTTGTCGATGCCACGCGCATCCTGCACGCCAATGCCCATCACATGGCCGTCGCCTTCGAGGATATGGCCGAGGCCGAAGCCCGCATTATCGCGCAAGGTGATGGCCCGGTTACCGCGCATCGCCGCCTTATGCCGGGCTAAGTGCGCGTTGCGCTGAGGCGCGCTGCTGCCTATACCGTTGCCAACTTCGAAGGTATGCACCGGATATGGCCACTCACCCGAAAATTCTTGC
>JALQUU010000071.1 GCA_023260655.1 Paracoccaceae bacterium
CAAGAGGGCACCCAACCCGTCACCGTGGCGCTCAACAACATCGTCAACTCCACCACTGGCGTGAAGGAATATAACGTCGACATGGCCGCCGCGATCATCGCCGCGCTGCCCACGCTCTTCGTTTACGTCGTCGCCGGAAATTACTTCATCCGCGGTCTCACCGCCGGATCCGTGAAAGGCTGAACCATGGCGCCCATTCTCGATATCCAGAACCTCGTAAAAAACTACGGCGCGGTCGAGATCCTGAAGAACATCAACGTCTCCATCGAGCCCGGCGATTTCCTTGTGCTCGTCGGCCCCTCGGGCTGCGGCAAGTCCACGCTTCTCAATTGCATCGCGGGGTTGGAGCCGATTTCGGGTGGCACCATCTCCATCGGCGGGCGGGACATGACGCATGTTTCCCCGAAAGACCGTGACATCGCCATGGTGTTCCAGTCCTACGCGCTCTACCCCACCATGAGCGTGGCCAAGAACATCACCTTCGGCATGAAAGTGCGCGGCGTGGATACGGAAACGCAGGCGCGAAAACTCGCGGAAGTCGCCAAGCAACTTCAGATCGAAGCGCTGCTCGACCGCCGCCCCGGCCAGCTTTCCGGCGGCCAGCGCCAGCGCGTCGCCATGGGCCGCGCTTTGGTGCGCGATCCGAAGCTCTTCCTCTTCGACGAACCGCTCTCCAACCTAGATGCGAAACTGCGCGTCGAAATGCGGAGCGAGATCAAGAAGCTGCACCAGAACCTCGGGGCCACCATGGTCTACGTCACCCATGACCAGATCGAAGCGATGACGCTTGCCACCAAGATCGTCGTCTTGAAAGGCGGCGTGGTGCAGCAGATCGGCACTCCAGCCGAGATCTACAACACGCCCGCCAATCTCTTCGTGGCCGATTTCATGGGCAGCCCCGCGATGAACCTCATTCCGGTGAAGGCGCGCAAGAACGGCTCTGGCACGAAGATCGAGATCGCCCGTCAAGGTGCCGAACCCCTCGTGCTCCACGATACCCGCGTGGCGGACCTGCCCGAAGACGTGATCCTCGGCCTTCGACCCGAAGATATCGCCGAGGCGGGCTACCGCGCGGGCGATAACGTGCAAACCGCCGATTGCTTGATCGACATGGTCGAACCCGCAGGGGCAGATACCTATGTGGTCTCGCATCTGGGCGGCAAACAGGTCACCGCGCGGCTTCATGCCGAAACCGCTGCCGCACCGGGGCAAATGCTGGGCTTGGCTTTCGATCTGGGGAAGGTAAGCTACTTTGCACCCCAGACAGGAGAGCGCCTGAATTGACCCAAGCCCGACTGGTCGCCGACGTTGGCGGCACCAATACACGGCTTTGCCTCGCCACGGGCGGGTTGCTCCGACGCGAGACATTGCGGAGCTACCGCAATGACGATTTCGCAGGCTTCGCCGATGTGGTGCGCGCCTATCTCGTGGCCTCGAATGCAGAAGGTGTTACGGAAGCCGTGGTCGCCATCGCGGGGCCAGTGACCAACCAGAAGGGCCGCCTCACCAATCGCGACTGGCCGTTCAATAGCGCCACGCTGGCCGAGGTGCTGCCCGAAGCGCGGCTCCACCTCATCAATGATCTTTCGGCGCTGGGCTATTCCGTGCCGAAACTCGAAGCAGCACACCTTGATCCCATCCTCACCGCACCGCCCCCTGCCGCCGATATCGAACAGGCCTTGGTGATCGGCGTGGGCACCGGTTTCAACGTCAGCTGCATGATCCGCGCAGGCGGGCGCACACTTTGCCCCGAGGCGGAAATGGGCCACGTGCCTTTGCCCTTCGACGTGCGCGCCCGCCTTGTCGATGGTTCCGGCGCGCGGGCAACGGCCTTCATCACCAACGAGCATCTCTTCTCGGGACGCGGCTATCAGACCGTGGAAAGCACCTATCAGGGTGAGGATTTCGCGGGCTTCTACGCCGAACTTCTCGGCATCTTCGCGCGCGGCGCGATTCTCGCCTTCATGCCGCGCCGGGGCATCTATTTCTCGGGCGGTGTGGCGCGCAATCTCCTTTCCACCAAAGCACGGGAACGCTTCATCGCGGCCTTCTGCCAGCCCTTGCCACTCGACGTCGATCTGGTGGTGCCCGTGTACGCCATTCTCGATGATAGCGCCGCCCTGATGGGCTGCGCCGATTACGCCTTTTGACCGCGAAATCGCACACCTACCAAAACTGAACCGTTCGGTCTGGTTTCTTCGCATGTTAAGCGCTACGTAACCCGCATGGGGTGCGGTGCGCCTCGACTCATGGAAGGGCAGAGCGATGTCAGCGCAACGAGGGCAGGCCGGAAAATTCACCACCGGATCAACGATGCGCCACGTTGTGGTGATGACCCTCACCAGCTCGCTCGGCCTCACCTTCATGTTCCTCGTCGACTTTCTGGCGCTCTGGTGGATCAGCCGCCTCGATCAGGAAGTGCTGATTTCCGCCGTAGGCTTTGCTGGAACCATCCAGTTCTTCGTCATCTCCATCGGCATCGGCATGATGATCGCCGCCGTGGCGCTGGTGTCGCGCGCCTTGGGCCAGCGCGACATCGATCGCGCCCGCCGCGTCGCCACCTCCGCCATCCTCTATGCTGTAAGCTCTCAGGCCTTGATCGCCATCCTCGTCTGGATCTTCCGTCGTGAAATCCTGATCGCCACTGGAGCCGAAGGGCAGGCCTTGGAAGAAGCGGTCCGATTCTTGGGCATTTCGTTGCCGTCGCTACCGCTTATCGCGGCGGGCATGGCAAGTTCCGCCATCCTGCGCGCCGAGGGCGATGCGTGGCGTTCGATGATGGTCACGATGTCGGGCGGGCTTGTAGCGATTGTGGTCGACCCCTTGCTCATCGTCTGGGCAGGGTGGGGCATCGCTGGGGCAGGGGCCGCGATTGTGATCAGCCGCGCCTGCATGGCCGTGATGGGCCTTTATTGGATCGCGGTCTCGCGCAAGCTCTTGGCCAAACCCGATATGGCCGACCTCAAGCGCTTCCTGCCGCCGTTCTTCGCCATCGCCGTGCCCGCGATCCTCACGCAGGTGTCTACCCCCTTCGGTAACTGGGTGCTGGTGCGCGCGATTGCCGAACATGGCGATAGCGCCGTTGCAGGCCTTGGCGTTGTCGGCCGTCTGCAAATCCTCTGCTTCGGCGGAATCTTCGCGCTGTCTGGCGCCATCGGCGGCATCATTGGCCAGAACCATGGTGCGGGCCTTGGCGAGCGGGTCAAAACCGCCTACCGCGACGCGCTGGTCTTCTGCCTCGGTTACACGGCTGTCGTCTGGGTGCTGATGATCATCACCTCCGAATGGGTTGCCACGGGTTTCAACCTCACGCCGGAAGGCCGCGAAGTGGTGCGGGCCTTCACCCATTGGGCCGCAGGTGGCTTCGTCTTCACCGGCGCGCTCTTCGTGTCGAACGCGGCGTTCAACAACCTCGGCAAGCCGCTTTGGGCGACTGGGGCCAACTGGCTCCGCGACGGCGTGCTCATGGCACCGATCGCCTTCGCGATGAGCGCCGCCTATGGCGCATCCGGCGTGATCTGGGCGCAGGCCTTGGCGAATGTGCTGGCCGGAACGCTCGCCGGATACCTCGGCTGGCGGCTCGTTTCGCGACTTGCCGCCAAGTCGGCAGGCACCGAAACCCCAACCCTCGCTTGACCCCAGCGCTCCGGAGGCTTACCGCCTGAAGAAATCTTCTGGAGGTTTGCCATGCCCACCTATACCGCCCTGACCACTCTCATCGGCAAAGAGCCCGCGGAAGCTCTGGGCGAGGCCATCGAAGAACTGGATCCGATGCCGGAAGGCGTCGGCGTTTTCGAGATCGAAGACGGTTCGGGCCTCTGGGAAGTCGGCGTCTACTACACCGAAGAACCCGATGATGTGGCGCTCGACATTCTTGCCGCCGCCTTCGGCGCGAAGCCCTTCGTGATCTCGGAAGTTCCCGAAACCGATTGGGTTGCCAAGGTGAAGCGCGAGCTGGCTCCCGTGGTCGCTGGCCGCTTCTTCGTCTACGGCAGCCACGACGCGGATAAGGTGCCGGAAGGCGTCGAATCCCTGTTGATCGAAGCCAATATGGCCTTCGGCACCGGCCACCATGGCACCACCCAAGGCTGCCTCCACGCACTCGACCGCTTGGCCGAGCAAGGCGTCGTCTGCACCAACGTGGCTGACATCGGCTGCGGCACTGCCGTTCTGGCCATGGCTGCTGCCCGCATCTGGCCGAACCCTGTGCTGGCCTCCGATATCGATCCTGTCGCGGTGGATGTGGCTGCTGCCAATGTGGTGGCCAACAATCTCGAAGGCCGCGTGATCTGCCTCGAAGCCGCAGGCTTCGGTCATCCGCAACTTGCCGCCGCCGCGCCCTATGATCTCGTCTTCGCCAATATCCTGAAAGGCCCGCTTTTGGACATCGCGCCCGACATTGCGGCGAATCTTTCTGACGGTGGTTGGGCGATTCTCTCGGGTCTTCTGGTGGAGCAGGCCGACGAGGTTGCCACCCATTATGCGCGGAACGGCATCAATCTCGTACATCGCGAGGACATTGGAGAGTGGTCGGCACTCACACTCCGTAAAATCTGACGAAAAATCATCGCAATTAGGCCGCGATTAGGGCAGCGCCTTAATCGTGCCACAAATGCAGCGCATAAGTGTCAATGTCTGGTGGGGGCGGATAGAAACGCGCTGCTATGAACGAGTCATTTTCGGAATTTGCCGGACGGCTGAACAAGATCGAAGCTAAGAAGTCGCACCTTAACCGTGGCTATAACGCGGTTGTCAGCGATGACGGGCTCATCATCTTTGCAGCCCGGAAACAAAAGCGGAGCTTTCCGATCCGCGGTCTGATGCTGACCATCAGCGCCATGATCACCTTCAAAGCGGCGATGCTGGTGTCGGTTGGCCCGGAAATCTACGCGGCCCGCGTGCAGAGCCTTGCACAGGGCTCCGCCGTCGAACGCCTCGGTGCAGGCGCCCTTGCCCCCGACCGTGTGACGGTCAACCTTGCCCGGATCTTCCAAGAGATCCTTGGCTAACGAGTTTCCCCTCCGCAGGGGATAAAAATGCGGAGACCGAGCGCAGCCCCCTCTCTCACACATTTGGGGAGGCGCACAGGTCTTACCCTCCACCCGCAGCTCAGGCGGGAGAACGCCGCGGCCCTCCAAAGGCCGCGGCGTTTTGGTTTTAAAAGGGCCTCAGGCCGTGGGCCAAGCCCGATGCGGAAAGGGCATTTCCACCGAAGGCATCTCGGGATCGTTTGCCAAACCCTCTGCGCGCCAATGCTGGAACATCGGATCGGCTAGATGCGCCGCTACATAGGCCCGCGTGGTGGGGCGGGTATCGAAGCCATAGGTCGCAAGCCGCGTCGCCATCGGAGCGAAAATCGTATCGGCAATCGAATAGGTTCCGCAAAGCCAAGGCGTCTGGCTCTTCGTTACCTGCCGCGCATGGGTCCAGATCGTTTCCAGCCGGTCGAGTTCCGCCGCCACATCCGCAGGAGGTGTCTGCGCCTCGAAGGCATGGCGGAGGTTCACGGGCCAAGCGCCCCGCAAGGCGCGGAAGCTCGAATGCATCTCGTTCGCCAAGGTCCGCGCCACGCCGCGCGCCAAAGGATCGCTGGGCCAAAGGCTTGCCTCGGGGAAGCGCGTTGCAAGCTCCTCGGCAATCGCCATGCTATCGGACAAAATCGCGCCCTCGGGCGTGCGCATCATCGGCACTGTGCGGGCTGGCGGATAGGCGGCAATCAGCGGCCCCACGCCGTTCTCGGTTTCAGGGTAGATAAACTCCACCGAAACCTCTTTTTCCAACCCGAACCGCGCCACCATAAGCCACGCGGCCAAAGACCAGCTGAAATAGAGGCGGTTACCCAAGATCAATTGATAAGACATGTAAATATTCCCGTTTGCGATGCGTCATTGCTGCACCACATTCGCCTCACGCGAAACCCCTAACCGCGCGCGTTGATCCGTACGGCTTGCCAGCCTGCTGATGTTTTGTGCAGTTCAGTAAGCGAAAGGTTGTCGATCTTGTGCGAGAAGGCCTCGTAGCCCGTGATCCCCAAGGCGCGCTGCACCTGCGTCAGGATCACCCCGAAATGCGCCACTGCCACGATATCGCTCCCCGGATGGGCGGCGATCAGCCCGTCCACCGCCGCCGAAACCCGCGCCGAAACCGCATTCCAGCTTTCGCCATTCAGCGGCGAAACCTCGCCGGGATGATCCCAATAGGCCTGCAACCGCTCCTGATCCTCGATCTCCTTCCAGTGCTTCATCTCCCAGTCACCGAAATGGATTTCCCGAAGGCCCTTGTCATGCGCCAAGCGCCGCCGCTCGCTTTGGATCGCATCCGCCGTAGCCGAAGCGCGCACCAGATCCGAAGACACCACCAATGCCTCGCGTGGCAATTCCCGATCGAGCCACGCAATCTGTGCGTGATCCGACAGGTCCGCCGGAAGATCGGTCCAGCCCACCATGCCTTTCGCATGCGTTGGCCCGTGACGGACCCAGAAGAAACGGCTCATTTCCCCTCCAGCCAGATGATATGGCCCTCGCGCGGGCTGGCTTGGCCATCCGCCAAGCGCTGCCACACCGGCAGAGCTGTGGCTAGCCCGTCATGCACCGCCACGTCGAGCCATGCATCCGCCCCCGCCGCGAGCCGCTTCCAGCCCTTGGTGATCTCGCGCTCCACCACACCCGGCCCCCATTCCTCGCGCCGCTTCGCCACTTGGGCGGGCGCAAAGAAGAACTGCGGCTTCGGCCCCGGCAGATCGCTTGGCGGGCGGAACGCCTCCCAATGCGAGGTGCCCACCGCCGCTGAATGCTTCAAGGCATCGCCCAGATGCGTGTGTAGCGCACGCTTCACCTCCGCATTGCCTGCCATATCCACGTAAACCGACGGCACCACCGGAAGCGCGCCAATCTCGTCGTAGCTCAGCACCTGATCGCAGCCGCCCGCAGCTTCCACAAAGGCGCGGTTCCGCTCCGAGGTCAGCCCGATGATCCGGAACAGTCGTTCTTCGAACTCCGCCAGAAACTTGCACAGCCCAAGTCCGGTCTTCGACGAAGCACTACCGATGATGATCTGCTCCGCCCCGAACCAGCGATTATCCGAAAGCCAATCCGCCAAGAGCCACGATGTGGCCAAGAGCGGTTGCAACAGCGCGCGCAAATGCTCCTCGCGCTCGGGTGCTTCCGGCACCACGGTGTAGGTGTTGTAAACCACCGCTAAGCCCGCCCGATGCGGCTGGGTGCAAGCGTAAGCCCCAGGCGCAATCGCCTTGGGGCGGATCACCAAGCTCTCAGCCATCGGGAAATACCCATAAAGCCGCGTGCCTTCGCCCAGTTCTGCGCGGCTCTCCACCACTCGCGCGGTGCCCCACGCTGGCACAATCCCGCTGCCCGCCTCAGTGGTTGGAAAGAACTGCCAATATTTCAAAACCTCGCCTGTCGCGGCATAGGTCACATTATTCGTGGTCAGCGAGAAATGCTCAATGGCAAGCCGCGCTTCCCCTTCGGCCAATTCCGGCGCCAAAACCTCAACGCTCCGCATCGCGCGGATATCGGCTTTCTGGACGATCAATTGCTGCATCTTGTTTCTCCCTCGCCCGAACATGCGAAGGTCGCGCGCCCCTGCCAAGAGAGAATGCATCTGACCAAACGTCAGGGCAGGGGGCCTTTCAGCGCCAAGGGCAACCCCGCCATCACCGCCACCACATGCGTGGCCTCGCCCGCCAGCAGCTGGTTCAACCGCCCCTGCGCCTCACGGAACCGTCGTGAGAGCGCGTTATCCGGCACCACACCCATGCCGATCTCGTTCGACACGATCACCACAGGCACACGGCAAGAGCGCAACCCCTGAAGCAACGCCGCTTCCGCACCGCCGAGATCATGCTCGCCCAAAATTACATTCGTCAGCCACATCGTCGCGCAATCGAGAAGCACAGCCTCGCCGGGCCCCGCATCCGCCAAGGCCGCCGCCACATCCAGTGGCGCTTCCAATGTTCGCCAGCTTGCATCACGCCGCGCACGGTGCAGGCGGAGCTTTTCGCGCATCTCGTCATCCCATGCTTCCGCCGTCGCGACATAGAGCCGCCGCTCTGAAAGGCGCATGGTCAGCGCCTCGGCCCATTCGGATTTCCCTGAAGCCGCGCCCCCCAGAACCAAGGTGCATTTTGGCGTAATGTTTTTTTGATCCGGAACCATATGCCTTGCGTAAACGTTGACAAAGGGAATGCAAGAGCTAGCCGACGCTCAAATCGGCAGTTCATCAAAGCCTGGGGGGTTGAGATGGCACTGGATGGATCGAACGATCTTCAGCTCGCAAAGCGGGCAATGAAAGCGGAATTACTCGATGCGGAAACCGAGTTGAAACTGGCCTATGCGTGGCGAGATCAGCGCGACGAAGAGGCCCTTCACCGCCTCATCACCGCCTACATGCGCCTTGCCGTCTCGATGGCGTCGAAGTTCCGTCGCTATGGAGCGCCGATGAACGATCTCATTCAGGAAGCCGGTCTCGGCCTGATGAAAGCCGCCGACAAATTCGACCCTGATCGCGGCGTGCGCTTCTCCACCTATGCCGTCTGGTGGATCAAGGCCTCCATCCAGGACTACGTGATGCGGAACTGGTCTTTGGTGCGCACCGGCTCCACCTCCAGCCAGAAGTCCCTCTTCTTCAACATGCGCCGCGTGCAGGCGAAGCTCGAACGCGAGGCTCTGTCGCGGGGCGAAGAACTTGACCGCGCGCAACTCAACCAGATGATCGCGATGGAAATCGGCGTGCCGATTGCCGATGTCGAGATGATGGACGGCCGCCTCTCCGGCTCCGATTTCAGCCTCAACGCCACCCAGAGCACCGATGAAGACGGCCGCGAATGGATGGATACCATCGAGGATGAAGGCGCGCTCGGTTTCGAACTCGTCGAGGAAAAGCACGACCGTGAGCAGTTGCGCGGCTGGCTCGTCGAAGCGCTCGCCTCTCTCAACGAACGCGAACGCTTCATCGTGATCGAACGCAAACTCCGCGACGAGGCCCGCACGCTCGAATCTTTGGGAGATGAGTTGGGTCTTTCGAAAGAACGCGTTCGCCAACTCGAAGCCGCCGCGTTCCAGAAAATGCGGAAAGCGCTGGAAGGTTCTCGCAAAGAGGTGCATTCCTTCCTTTAATGAAACTTTTTTCAGTACTCTTGTGTTTGTGCGCTGCTCCAGTTTTCGCCGCTCCACTCGATGAGGCGCGTGCGGCGAAAGTTGTTTTTCTCGGAGAAATCCACGACAATCCCGCCCATCATGGCACGCAAGCCGAATGGGTTGCGGCGCTGATACCACGTGCGCTCGTGTTCGAAATTCTGACGCCGGAAATGGCCGAAGCCGCCGCGAAGGTGCCATTCACAGACGCGGCAGCGCTCGCAGAGGCCACGCGATGGGGCGAAAGCGGTTGGCCCGATTTCACGCTCTATGCCCCGATTTTTGCCGCCGCCCCCAAAGCGAAACTCTTAGGCGCATCGGTCCCTCGCGCTGCGGCCCGCGATGCCATGACCCAAGGCGTTGCGGCCACTTTTGGCCCTGACGCGCTCCTCTATGGGCTCGATCTTCCCCTTGATCCCGAACTCCAAGCGGCAGCGGAAGAAGAACAAAGCGTGGCGCATTGCAATGCCCTCCCGCCCGACATGCTGGCCTCGATGGTCGAGGTGCAACGCCTCCGCGACGCCGCGCTGGCCCGCGCCGCGCGGCAAGCCTATCTGCAAACCGGCGGCCCCGTGGTGGTCATCACCGGAAACGGCCATGCCCGCCTTGATCGCGCCGCCCCCGCAGCGCTTCGGGTGGCCGAACCGGAGATCACCGTCTTCTCTTTGGGCCAATCCGAGGCGGGGGCGATTGTCGGCTCCTTCGACGCCGTCCTCGATGCCCCGCCCGCCCCGCGCGGTGATCCCTGCAAGGGGTTCCGCTAAGCCCTTGGCACGGCTTGCGCGCAGACAGCCAGCGGCCTAGTCTCGCCCCGACCCGGATGGAGGCCGCAATGCTGGCAGGTAAACGCATTCTCTTGATCGTCGGCGGCGGCATCGCCGCTTTCAAGACACCCGAACTTGTGCGGCTTTTCAAAGCGGCAGGCGCGGCTGTCACGCCCGTCCTGACCCGCGCAGGTTC
>JALQUU010000072.1 GCA_023260655.1 Paracoccaceae bacterium
GGTCACGCGCGGCGGGCTGGACGAGGTCGCGACGCATTTGGCGATTTTTAGCCCCTCCAGCACCGACTCGACGCCATCCGTGGTCCGAAGTTCGGTTTCAAACCGGGTCAGCAGCGACGACCGATACCGCTGTTCGAAATCTTCGGGCAGTTTCTGGTCGTCATCGCATCCTTCCAGACGCGGTGGATACCCACGCTCATCACGTCGTTCATGATGTCGTATTTCGAGGCGACCGACCCGAACACGCCCTGCACCCGACCCGCCTTTTCCGATTCCGGAATGTCCGTAAAGCCGAAGTGTGTGGTATTATCGATCTGGTTGCTCATTGCCTTGGCCAAGCCCTAATTTCGTCTCCTTCGAGTTATAGTGCTGAGCGGGAAGACACAAACACCCTTTCTGCCGCAGGAACTCGCAATGTTTATTGATGGTCTCGTTGGTTACCTTCTTTTCGCCCCGCACAGCTGGCTTGAGATCCTCTTGGGTTTCTGGGCGCTCTATATGATCGGGCAATGGGGCAAGCGCCTGCTCTCGCCGAAATCCCGCCGCGGTTTCCGCCCTCAACGCTCCGTCATGGGCGCGATGCAACCCTCCGCGCCCCTTCCGATCTATGCCATCGCGTCCATCGGCTCGGGCAAAAACCCGTGCTCCACGGTGAACGGCCAAGTGCTGAAACCCACCGCCGGGCTGGTCGCGCTGGCCTATGCCGGTTTTGCCTTGATGGCCTATTTCACCTACCAGATGGGCCCCGAAGTGGCCTTTGCGGGCTCCGGCGCTATCCTCACCACTGCCTGCTTTCTCTTCGCCCTGTCGGAAGGCCTTTACCTCACCACGTTCGAGCTGAAACTCGACGCAACCGGCTTCGACGTGCGTGATCGCCTCTACCGCACCCGCCGCGTCGATTTCAAAAAGCTGATCCGGGTGATGGACGACAACCACTATCTTTACAGCTTTACCCTTGAGGATGGTTCCAAAATCCGGGTGCCGAAATACCTTGTCGGCGTGAGCGCCTTGCTCGACAGTGCCGAGAAGCACCTCAAACAATATGCACACGGGTAAATGCCGGAACTTCCAGAAGTAGAAACAGTCCGCCGGGGGATGGAGCCTGCGATGGTCGGCCAGACCATAGTGCAGGCCGATATCAACCGTCCCGATCTGCGCTGGCCCTTCCCGCCGGATATGGCTGCGCGGCTGACCGGAAAGCGTGTGCTCGCGCTGCGCAGGCGCTCGAAATACATCCTCGCCGATCTCGACAGCGGGGAAACCCTCCTGATCCACCTCGGCATGTCGGGCCGCATCCTGATTTCCGGCGTGCAGATCGGCAGCTACACCCACGAACACCAAGCCCCGCAAAAGCACGATCACGTGGTCTTCCACATGGATCAGGGCGCGCGCATCACCTTCAACGATCCCCGCCGCTTCGGCGCGATGGACCTTCTGGATACCGCCACTGCCGAAAACCACCCGCTTTTGGCGCAAATCGGCCCCGAACCCTTCGGCAACAGCTTCAACGAGGATTACTTCGCGGAAGCTTTGAAATCGCGCAAATCGCCCATCAAGGCCGCGCTTCTCGATCAGCATCTCGTGGCTGGGCTAGGCAATATCTACGTCTGCGAATCCCTATTCCGCGCCCGCCTCTCGCCTCGCCGCCTTGCGCAAAACGTGCCTGCGGCAAAGGCCCACGCCCTTGTTCCGATCATTCGCGATGTGCTCTCCGAAGCCATCGAAGCGGGCGGCTCATCGCTGAAAGATTACCGCCAGGCCGATGGGGAACTCGGCTATTTTCAGCATTCTTTTGAAGTATATGGCCGCGAAGGCGAACCCTGCCGCGCCCCCGGTTGCACGGCGGAAATCGCGCGCATCGTGCAGTCCGGTCGTTCCACCTTCTACTGCCCCCACTGCCAACGCTGATCCTGTCAAGACTTGATCGCCTTCTCCAATCAGGTAATCAGTCCTCGACCAAAACCAAAAGAAGGCACCTGTTATGGCCTATGAGACGATCATCGTCGAAGTGGAAGACTACGTCGCCCTGATCCGGTTGAACCGCCCCGAAGCTCTCAACGCACTGAACGCCCAAGTGATGAGCGAACTGGCCGAGGCTTTCACGGCAGCCCAGAACAACGAAAAGGTGCGCTGCATCGTTCTGACCGGTAGCGAGAAAGCTTTCGCCGCTGGCGCCGACATCAAGATGATGAGCGAGAAAACCTTCACGGACGTCTATTTCGAAGACCTCTTCTCGCCCGAAACCGAAGCCATGAGCCGCGTGCGCAAGCCCGTGATCGCTGCTGTGGCAGGCTACGCGCTGGGCGGCGGGTGCGAATTGGCGATGCAGTGCGATTTCATCATCGCCGCCGATAACGCCAAGTTTGGCCAGCCCGAGATCAATATCGGCGTTATGGCCGGTATCGGTGGCACCCAGCGCCTGACGCGCTTCATCGGCAAGTCGAAAGCCATGGATATGAACCTCACGGGCCGCTTCATGGATGCCGAAGAAGCCGAACGTTCGGGCCTCGTGTCGCGCGTGGTTCCGGTGAAAGACCTGATGAAGGAAACCATGGGCGCGGCCAAGAAAATCGCCGAGAAATCCATGATCACCACCATGGCAATCAAGGAATCGGTCAACCGCGCTTATGAAACCACGCTGCGCGAAGGCCTTCTCTTCGAGCGCCGCGTGTTCCATTCGCTCTTCGCCACCGAAGACCAGAAAGAAGGCATGGCCGCCTTCACCGAGAAGCGCAGCCCGCAATTCCGCGACCGTTGACCGAAACCCCGAGGAAAGCGGGTGCGATTCCCGCTTTCCTTTTCCCGCGCTTTACCGTAGACGCGTCTCCAGACATGCGTGTGAGGCCCGCTTTGGCCAGATTCGCCCGGTAATGAACCCGGGGTCGGGGCTTCCTCGCGCGTAAGCATTTGTAACGCATAGACCCGACGAAAAGGATCATCACCATGGCAAATACGCCTCAGTCCGCAAAACGCGCCCGTCAGTCCGAAAAGCGCTTCG
The DNA here is from genome assembly GCA_023260655.1 of Paracoccaceae bacterium. GTDB lineage: Bacteria > Pseudomonadota > Alphaproteobacteria > Rhodobacterales > Rhodobacteraceae > UBA9554. Next base: position 2,999 of record JALQUU010000072.1, read on the forward strand.
CCGTTAACAAGGCACGCCGTTCGCGCATCCGCACCTACCTGCGTAAAGTCGAAGAAGCGATCGCATCGGGCGACAAGGCCGCTGCTGAAGCCGCTCTGCGCGCTGCTCAGCCGGAACTGATGCGCGGCGTCACCAAGGGCGTGATGCACAAGAACACCGCCTCGCGTAAAATGTCGCGCCTCTCGTCGCGCGTGAAGTCGCTGGGTTGATAATCTCTCCCTTCGGTTAGGATTATTAACCGATTCAGATTGGGGAAGGCGCCATGAGAGTTCATGGCGCCTTTTCTTTATTTTCAAAGACTTAATTGGGGCGGGGAGATTCTTTTCGGCCCGACTGCGAGTCAAGAGCATAGTTCGGTTGCGAGGCCTCTCTCCGGATTGCTAATTTCCCCCTGCGAGTCACTTCGCCTTGGGGAAAATGATCAGATCGGCAAGCGTGTCGTCTCCCTGGTGTCGGAAATGTCCGGCCCGGTCTGTCTTTTCTGTGGCAGTCGTGACACCCAAGACGTGCGCGGTATTCGCAAGGCCTGAATAAAAACTGCTGCCCGATCAAGAGGCGGCGCAGGCCGAGGATATCGAGCATGTAAGGCTAGGATCATATGTTTTCCGCTGTGGGGATGGGCCCTCGCAGCACAAGAATCTGTGTTCCTATTGTATGTGAAGTTTGGGACTGTGAAGAAAGACGGAACGGGGAAAAATGACGCAAGAACAGTGGGGCAAGCTGCGGGAGAATCTTCTCAAGACCGTCGGCAAACACAACTTCCAAAGCTGGATCGAACCGCTGCGCTTTGCCAACATTTCTGAAGGCGTTGCGACCTTCAGTGTCCCTACAGTCTTTCTGGGCAACTATGTCTCGCAGAATTTCGGCGATCTGATTCTGCACGAACTGACTCGCGCTGGCGAACCCGTGCGCCGTGTTCAGTTCCAGGTTGGCCAAACTGCCCCCGCCAATGCTGATCCTCGCCCTGCCGCAGCGCCCACACGCCGTGCAACCATGCAGCCCGTCTCCGCCGTTCGTGCGTCTGATGACGATCTGCCCGGAGCACCCCTCGATTCCCGTTTCACCTTCGACACTTTCGTCGTCGGCAAGCCGAACGAACTGGCCCACGCCGCCGCGCGTCGCGTTGCCGAAGGTGGCCCCGTCACTTTCAATCCGCTCTTCCTCTATGGTGGCGTCGGTCTGGGTAAAACCCACCTCATGCACGCCATCGCCCACGAGCTGCGCGCCCGTCGCCCGGATCTGAACGTCGTCTATCTCTCTGCCGAACAGTTCATGTACCGCTTCGTGCAGGCGCTCCGCGAACGTCGCATGATCGACTTCAAACAGATCTTCCGCTCGGTCGACGTGCTGATGGTCGATGACGTCCAGTTCATCGCTGGAAAGGATTCCACGCAGGAAGAGTTCTTCCACACCTTCAACGCGCTTGTGGACCAGAACAAACAGATCATCATCTCCGCCGACCGCGCCCCCGGCGAAATCAAGGATCTCGAAGAACGCATCAAGTCGCGACTCCAGTGCGGCCTCGTCGTCGATCTTCACCCCACCGACTATGAGCTTCGCCTCGGCATCCTCCAGAACAAAGTGGAACTCTACCGCGCCCAGTATCCGGGCCTCGTGATTGCCGATGGCATCCTCGAATTCCTCGCGCATCGTATCTCCACCAATGTCCGTGTGCTTGAAGGCGCGCTGACCCGCCTCTTCGCTTTCGCCTCCCTCGTGGGCCGCGAAATCACCATGGAACTCACGCAGGACTGCCTCGCAGACATCCTCCGCGCCTCCGAACGCAAGATCACCGTCGAGGAAATCCAGCGCCGCGTGGCCGAGCACTACAACATCCGCCTCTCCGACATGATCGGTCCGAAGCGCCTGCGCACCTACGCCCGCCCGCGTCAGGTGGCGATGTATCTCTGCAAGCAACTCACCTCGCGAAGCCTGCCGGAAATCGGCCGTCGCTTCGGCGGGCGTGACCATACCACCGTCATGCATGGCGTTCGCCGCATCGAGGAACTCAAAGTCACCGACGGCCAGATCGCGGAAGACCTCGAACTCCTGCGCCGCGCGCTCGCAGACTAAGCAAAACGGCCCAAAAACGACAAAAACCCCTTGTCTGCCCGGCGGGATTAGATACCTTGCCGTTCCCGGCGCATGACGTGAACGATGCCGGGCAGGGACAGGAGCCAGAGGCATGAGACTCAGCATCGAACGTGGCGCACTGCTCAAAGCAGTTGCTCAGGCGCAATCCGTTGTCGAACGCCGGAACACCATTCCGATCCTTGCCAACGTCCTGATCGAAGCCGAAGGCAATTCCGTCCTCTTCCGCGCCACCGACCTCGACATCGAAGTCGTGGATCGCGCCCCCGCGATGGTCGAACGCGCCGGTGCCACCACCGTCTCCGCTGTCACGCTCCATGAAATCGTCCGCAAACTACCCGATGGTGCCCTCGTCACCCTCTCGGACGACAGCGCCGCAGGCCGCCTCACCGTCTCGGCTGGCCGCTCGAACTTCAACCTCGCCACTCTGCCGAAAGAAGATTTCCCGGTGATGGCGAATTCCGAATACGCCGCGAACTTCTCCGCGCCCGCCCCCGTGCTGCGCCGCCTCTTCGACAAGTCGAAATTCGCGATCTCCACGGAAGAAACCCGCTACTACCTCAACGGCGTCTACTTCCACACCTCCGATGCCGATGGCGGCAAAGTGCTGCGCGCGGTTGCCACCGATGGCCACCGCCTCGCCCGCATCGATGCTGACATTCCGGAAGGCGCCAATGGCATGCCCGGCGTGATCGTTCCCCGCAAAACCGTGGGCGAACTCCGCAAACTTCTCGATGATGATGAAGCGGTCATCGCGGTTTCCGTTTCCGAAACCAAGATCCGCTTCGCGACCCCCGGTGTCACCCTCACCTCCAAGGTGATCGACGGCACCTTCCCCGACTATTCGCGCGTGATCCCGCAGGGCAACACCCGCCGCCTCGAAGTGGATGCTAAGGAATTCGCCTCCGCCGTCGATCGTGTGGCCACCGTTTCCTCCGAGCGCTCCCGCGCCGTGAAACTCTCGCTCGACGAAGACCGCCTCGTGCTCTCCGTCAACGCACCCGATAGCGGTGCGGCGGAAGAAGAACTGGCTGTCGCTTACGGTGACGAGCGCCTCGAGATCGGCTTCAACGCTAAATACCTTCTCGAAATCGCGAGCCAGGTAGACCGTGAAAACGCCGTCTTCCTCTTCAACTCCGCAGGCGATCCCACGCTGATGCGCGAAGGCAACGACACCACGGCCGTTTACGTCGTCATGCCCATGCGGGTGTGACGGGGGCCGTGGCCGGGGTTCACCTCACGTCGCTACTTCTCACGCAATTCCGCAGCCACGAGGCCGTGCGGTTCTCTCTGGATGGGCGTCCGGTCGCCCTCTGGGGGCCGAATGGCGCGGGCAAAACCTCGGTTCTGGAAGCGGTCTCGCTGCTCTCCCCCGGTCGCGGCTTGCGTCGCGCCTCTGCCGAGGAAATGGCCCGCAAACCTGTCGCCACCTCGTGGAAGCTCCACGCCACGCTTCACACGCCTGAAGCGCCCCGTGAAATCGAAACGTGGAGTGAAAACGGCGCTGCCCGCCAAGTCCGCATCGATAGCAAGTCCGTATCACAAACCGCACTTGGCGAAGTCCTCCGCGTGCTCTGGCTCATTCCAGCGATGGACCGTCTCTGGATCGAAGGTGCCGATGGCCGCCGCCGCTTTCTGGATCGCGTCACGCTCTCCTTCACGCCGTCCCACGCCGAGGCCTCGCTCACCTATGAAAAGGCCATGCGCGAACGGAACCGCCTGTTGAAAGACGGCGTGCGCGATGCCTTCTGGTATGCTGCGCTCGAAACCCAGATGGCCGAAACCGGTGCCGCCATTCACGCCAACCGCTGTGCCGCGCTTGCCCGCATTCTTTCCGCTCAAGAAGGGGCTGAAACCGCCTTCCCCGTGGCTGATCTGGCCTTGGTGCATTCGGAAGTCGAAATGCCCGACACTGCCGAGGCTTTCCGCGCCGCCCTCAACGATAACCGCGCGCGCGACCTTGCCGCAGGCCGCACCCTGATAGGCCCGCACCGCACCGACATGCAGGGCATCTACACCGCGAAGGGGCTTTCCGCGGCCGATTGCTCCACGGGCGAACAGAAAGCGCTGCTTCTGTCGCTCATCCTCGCCAATGCCCGCGCGCTGGCCGCCGATATCGGCTCACCGCCGCTTCTCCTCCTCGATGAGGTCGCAGCCCACCTCGATGCCACCCGGCGCGCCGCCCTCTACGACGAGATTTGCGCCCTCGGCGCGCAAGCGATCATGACGGGCACAGGCTCCGAACTCTTTTCCGAATTGGGCACCCGCGCGCAGGGCTTCGAGATTACCGAAAGCGCCGGAATTTCCTCTGCCGAAGAGAAGGCCATCCAATGATCCCGCCCCGCGTCACGCTCATCACTCTCGGTGTGAAGAACCTCACCGAGGCCCGCGCCTTCTATGCCCGTTTGGGTTGGGTCGAGAGTAAGCAAAGCCAACCCGCCGTCGCCTTCTTCCAGATGAACGGCATGGCGCTTGGCCTCTTCGGCCTTTCCGATCTCGCCGCCGATCAGGGCAGGCCGGACACACCTCTGGGAACGGGGGCAATCACCCTTGCCCAGAACTTCGCTACCGAGGCCGAAGTCGACGCGGCCTATGCTGCTGCTTTGGTGGCGGGCGGAACAGCCCTTAAAGCGCCAGAGAAAGTCTTCTGGGGTGGGTACTCCGGTTACTGGGCCGACCCCGAAGGCCACGTCTGGGAAGTGGCGATGAATCCCTTCTGGCCGCTCGGCCCGGATGGCAGCTTGACCTTGCCGGATTAACACTGATTGATGCCGCAAGCGTCGTCCCAACGTCATGACGTTTGCCATACACAATCCATACCTTTCGGAAATCACCCGCAAATGTCCGTCTCTTTTTGGCAGTTATTCGTTTACGCAGGCGGCATGGCTGCGCTTTGGGTCGTCCCCGGCCCGGTCTGGGTCGCGCTCACCGCGCGGGCAATTTCCGGTGGTTTTTCAGCAGCTTGGCCCTTGGCAGTGGGGGTTGCGCTTGGCGATCTCGTGTGGCCTTTGGCGGCCATTCTAGGGTTAACGTGGATCGAAAGCGTCTACGGTGATTTCCTCAATTTGCTGCGTTGGGCGGCCTCTGGCATCTTCCTCGTCATGGGCATCTCGCTCCTCCGCAAGAAGCCCGAAAAACCCGGACAAAACAGCCGCTTAACGCGCCCCGGCCTTTTGGCAGGCTTCACCGTCGGCCTCGCCGCCGTGATCGGAAACCCGAAAGCCATCCTCTTCTACATGGGCGCCCTCCCCGGCTTCTTCGACCTCGGCTCCCTCACCACCCCGGATGTCCTTGCAATCATTGCGATTTCTGCCTTCGTGCCGATGCTCGGGAACCTCGGATTGGCCGTTTTCCTAGACCGCGCCCGCCGCCTTTTGCAAAGCCCGGACGCCATCCGGAAGCTCAATATTGCCTCCGGCTCCATGCTGATCGCGGTGGCCTTCGTTATTCCCTTCCTCTGACCCCAAATCTTGTGTCTCAGGGGTGACATTCCCCGCCCCGACCGCTATAAATCGTGCACTAAAGCAGGGGTTTCCGACACATGGCAGAAACGGCCAAGCAGCCGGGCAATTACGGCGCCGATTCCATCAAGGTTCTCAAAGGCTTGGAGGCGGTCCGCAAACGCCCCGGCATGTATATCGGCGACACGGACGATGGCTCCGGTTTGCACCACATGGTTTACGAGGTGGTCGATAACGGTATCGACGAAGCCCTCGCAGGCCATGCAACGATGGTGCACGTCAAAATCCATGCCGACAGCTCGGTTTCCGTGCGAGACAACGGTCGCGGAATCCCCGTGGACATGCACGCCGAAGAAGGCGTTTCCGCCGCCGAAGTGATCATGACCCAGCTGCACGCGGGCGGGAAGTTCAATAACACCGACGACGACGGCAACGCTTACAAGGTTTCGGGCGGTCTGCACGGCGTGGGCGTTTCTGTGGTGAACGCGCTTTCCGAGTGGTTGGAGTTGCGCGTCTGGCGCGACGATAAAGAATATTACGCCCGCTTCGAGTTCGGTGAAACCGCCGAACACGTGCGTGTTGTCGGCGATGCGCCCGGCCAAAAAGGCACCGAAGTGCGCTTCCTCGCATCCGCTAAAACCAATCGCCCTGATGGGACATTCTCCAACCTCGAATACCATTTCGAGGTGCTGGAAAAGCGCCTGCGCGAACTGGCTTTCCTGAACTCTGGTGTGCGGATCATCTTGGAAGATGAGCGCCCTGCAGAGAACCTGAAGACCGAGCTTTACTATGACGGCGGCGTACGCGAGTTCGTAAAATATCTCGACCGTTCAAAGACATCCGTGATGCCCGAACCGATCTACATGGTGGGCGAGCGCAATGGCATCGGCGTTGAGGTCGCGATGTGGTGGAACGACAGCTATCATGAGAACGTGCTGCCCTTCACCAATAACATCCCACAACGTGATGGCGGCACGCATTTGGCAGGTTTTCGTGGTGCGCTGACCCGCACGATCAACCACTACGCCAATACATCGGGTATCGCTAAGCGCGAAAAGGTCAATTTCACAGGCGATGATGCGCGCGAGGGGCTGACCTGCGTGTTGTCTGTAAAAGTGCCTGATCCAAAATTCTCAAGCCAGACCAAGGACAAATTGGTGTCCTCAGAAGTGCGCCCTGCGGTAGAGAATTTGGTCAACGAAAAGCTTGGCGAATGGTTTGAAGAACATCCCCAAGAGGCCCGCAATATCGTGGGCAAGATTGTCGAAGCGGCTTTGGCCCGCGAAGCCGCGCGTAAAGCGCGCGAGTTGACTCGCCGCAAAACGGCAATGGATGTGGC
>JALQUU010000073.1 GCA_023260655.1 Paracoccaceae bacterium
AAACCGTCGGCCCCCGCCGCATCGCGCTCATGTGTTTGATCGCGCTGGGAGCCGTGATAGTCGAGTTCGGCGGATAAGGAGACTGGAATGGCCGAACGGAAGATCAACCAGGTGCTGAAAATGGCGCTCGAACTAGGCCCCGTCGCGGCCTTCTTCGTAGCCTTCGTGAAGCTGAAAGGTCAGGTGTTTACCATCGGCGGCACCGAGTATGACGGCTTCATCCTCGCCACCGCTGCGTTCGTGCCCCTGATGATCCTCTCCACGGGGCTCCTCTGGAAGCTCACGGGCAAGCTTTCCAAGATGCAGGTCATGACCTTGGTTCTGGTCGTGATCTTCGGCGGGCTTTCGGTCTGGCTCAATGACGAGCGCTTCTTCAAGATGAAGCCCACGATGATCTACCTGCTCTTCGGCGGGCTTCTGGGCATCGGGCTTCTGCGCGGGCAAAGCTATCTCAAGCATGTGATGGAAGAAATGCTGCCCCTCCAGCCCGAAGGCTGGATGATCCTCACCCGCCGCCTCTGCGCGTTTTTCTTCGGTCTTGCCGTGCTGAACGAACTCATCTGGCGCACGCAAACCACGGAAACCTGGGTCTATTTCAAAACCTTCGGCCTCACCGTGGCGATTTTCGCTTTCTTCATCACCCAAGGCAAAGTCTTCAGCACCTACGCCCTTCCGGACGAAAAGAAGTAAGGCCCGCGCCTTACCCCTTCTTGCCGAAGAGCACCTGCTCCGCCTTCCGGTCCGCCTGCACGGGCTGGCGCAATTCCAGATGCAGGGCCTGCCCGCGCTTCACGCCCTCACGCGCACCCACCGCCGCGAGCCAGCGTGCGAGGTTTGGCTTGTCGTCGAGCGTCTGTTCTTGCCCTTCCCAGAGCGTGGCCCAAGGCCAGATCGCCATATCGGCAATCGAGAAGAAATCGCCCGCCACGAATTCCCGATCCGCGAGCCGCTTGTCCAGAACGCCGTAAAGCCGCGCCACTTCGTTGCGGTAGCGGGTTTTCGCATAGGGCAGGTCGTTCGGCGGGTCCATCACGGGGGCGTATTTGAGGAAGTGATGCGCTTGCCCCGCCATCGGCCCCACACCGCCCATCTGCCACATGAGCCACTGGTCCACCTCAATCCGGTCGCGTTCCGTTGTGCCGTAGAACTGGCCCGTCTTCCGCGCCAGATATTGCAGGATCGCACCGGATTCGAAGATCGAGATCGGCGCCCCAACCGGCCCCTCGGGATCAACGATCGCCGGCATCCGGTTGTTCGGCGAGAGCTTAAGGAACTCCGGCTTGAACTGGTCGCCCTCGCGGATGTTCACCAGATGCACCTTGTAGGGCAGGCCCATCTCTTCGAGGGCAATCGAGATTTTCCAGCCGTTCGGCGTGGGCCAGAAATGGAAATCAATGGTCATGGCGCGCTCCCCTATGTTGGCCCGGAGGATGCGCGCGCCTTACGCGGTGCGCAAGAGGCCGAAACGCGGCTCCACCCGCTCGGCCCGCTTCGAGGCTAGTAAAGACAGGGGAAGCGCTTCGGGCGTGCGCATCAAAGCTCCGTGAAGGGCCAGCGCGCCACGGTTCTCGTAGCCCGACCAGTGGCAGAACATCCGCTCCAGCGGGGCCAAAGGATAGCCCAAAGCCGCCAAACGCCCGCGCAAGTCTGGGCAATCCAGATGCATATCCACGCGGTTTGAGGCCGTTCCGAGCCCCGCCCCCATGGGCCGCGCATGCCGCCGCAAGAGCCGCGCGAACACCATGTCGAAAGCCGCATTCGCTTTCCACGTCACGTTGATCGTCTCGGCCGCGCGCCCCGCAGGCGTATCGAGGCAGTCCAAAGCCGTGTCCTGCCACTCCGCGCCCGCCAAAGCCACGATGCGCCCCACATCGCCCGCCGCCAGATAGGGCAGGGCGGAAAGGATCACCCGCGCGCCCAAGGAATGCCCGATGGCATGCACAGGCCGCCCGCCGGATCCAAGCCGCAAGGACGAGATCACCGACGAAAGCATCCGCCCCGCTTCCCCCGCCCGCACATAAGCCTCGCTCAGCGAACACCGCGCCTGCCAGCCGATCGCCACGCCAAGCCCCGCATTCTGCGCGCCCGCGCGGAACCCGAGGCCCTCGGGCCAGCTCGGAACCCTCTCGCCATCGGTGCCAAGGATGTGCCGATGCGGGCAATGCCGCGAATGCCCCGGCTCGAAGCTCCAACCATGTACCATCACGATGATCGGTCCGTCGCTTGCCCGCGCCGCCCGCGCCAAGGCCGATCCGGCCTGCCGCCCGCGCCCGTGCAGTTCCGCACCCTCCGGCCCGATGTTCACTCGCAGTAGCGTCATGCGCGATTCCTTCTCTTGCCTGCCGCCTTTTCGCGCAAAGCTGCGACAGGGAAATGACAGGAGTGTAAACGCCGCGTGACGCATCCCTAAGCCTACCCGCGATGTTGACGCGCCAATCCGAAGGGCGTAAACCGCTGCCCGTGGCGATTTGTTACCGGATTGCGGGCCACGTTAAAGAAGCCGCTAAAGAGGTCAGTCCGAGGGAAACCCGACGCCTGACCGCGTACGGGTTTTTTTATTGGGCCTCAGCGCCCGAAGGATGGAACGATGACGAAAGACTTCTCGAAACTCAGCAAACGCACGCAACTCGTCCATGGCGGCACCCGCCGGAGCCAGTATAACGAGGTGTCCGAAGCGGTCTTCCTGACCCAAGGCTTTGTCTACGACACCGCTGAACAGGCCGAAGCCCGCTTCATCAAAGTGGGTGATGACGAGTTCATCTACGCCCGTTACGGCAACCCCACTGTGCGGATGTTCGAGGATCGTATCTCCGCCTATCTCGGCTTCGAGGACGGTTTCGCCTGTGCCTCTGGCATGGCCGCCGTTAACGGCGCGCTCACCTCGCTTCTGAAAGCAGGCGATCACGTCGTCGCCTCCCGCGCGCTCTTCGGCTCCTGCCTTTATGTGCTGCAAGACGTGCTGGGCCGCTTCGGCGTCGAGGTCACGCTGGTCGATGGCACCGATAAAGCCGCATGGGACGCCGCCCTCCGCCCGAACACCCGCCTCGTTTTCCTCGAGTCGATCTCGAACCCCACGCTTGAAGTGATCGACCTCAAATATGTCTGCGACGCCGCCCACAAAGTCGGCGCGCTCGTGCTCGTCGACGATGCGATGGCCACGCCCGTTTTCTCCTACGCCAAAGCCTGCGGCGCAGATATCGCTATCGTTTCCACTACCAAACACGTGGACGGCCAAGGCCGGATGCTCGGCGGCATCATCTGCGGCCCGAAAGACCTCATCCGTGGCCCCATCGAGGCCTACATGAAGCACACGGGCGGCGCGATGAACCCCTTCGCGGCCTGGACGCACCTTAAAGCTCTCGAAACCATGGAGTTGCGCGTGCGCGCCCAAGCCACTGCCGCGCTGCAAGTGGCCGATACGCTCGCTGGTCATTCCAAGTTAAACGCTGTGCGTTACCCCACGCATAAGGCGCATCCGCAATATGAACTGGCCTGCGCCCAAGCTCCCTTCGCAGGCACGGTGCTCACGATCGACGTGAAAGGCGGCAAAGACGCCTGCTTCCGCTTCCTCAACGCCTTGGAAACGATCATCATTTCCAACAACTTTGCGGATGCGAAATCCATCGCCACCCATCCGGCCACCACCACCCACCAGCGCTTACCGCAGGAACAGAAAGACATTCTGGGCATCACGCCCGGCCTCGTCCGTCTCTCCATCGGCCTTGAAGATCCGACCGATCTTATTGCGGATCTGTTACAAGCGCTCGATAAGGCCTGAGGGAATCTCCGCGCGTATGTGATCCATCCCGTCGTTTGTGTCGTAAGACTCTTCGGAATTGGGAAAACGCGCGCGGCACCCTACTTTAAGGTGGTCGCCTGAACGGGAAGGGGAGACGAATGAACTTTCATACGCCCGAATTGAACCGCCAACTGTCCCGCGAGGATGCCGAAGAGGCCCTCGCGCGCCTTCGCGCATGGGCCGCCAAGGCCAGCGAGACCGAGATCGCCGATCTCGATCCCGGCGTTTCCGCGCTTCTCTCCGGCAATCCGTCGGATTACCCCGTTCTCTCGCGCAGCTACCCCCACGCCTTCGAGGCAACCGCCGCCTACAAGGACACGCTGCCCGATCTGCAAAACGGCCCGTCCTCTCTCATCCGTGGTGCGAAGCGGCAGATCCAGCACGTCGGCATCTCGAACTTCCGCCTGCCCATCCGCTTCCAGACCCGCGACGGTAATGACTTGATGCTGGAAACCAGCGTCACTGGCACGGTCTCGCTCGAAGCGGAAAAGAAGGGCATCAACATGAGCCGCATCATGCGGTCCTTCTACAAACACGCCGAGAAAACCTTCAGCTTTGAAACCGTCGAAGCCGCGCTCGACGATTACAAAGCCGATCTCGAAAGCTTCGACGCCCGCATCCAGATGCGCTTCTCCTATCCGGTGAGGGTGCAATCCCTGCGCTCTGGCCTCGAAGGCTACCAGTATTACGACATCTCGCTGGAACTGATCGAAACCGCCGGTGTGCGGAAGAAGATCATGCACCTCGATTACGTCTATTCCTCGACCTGCCCCTGCTCGCTCGAACTTTCCGAACACGCGCGCCAGTATCGCGGTCAGTTGGCCACGCCGCACTCGCAGCGCTCGGTCGCGCGGATTTCCTTGGAGATCAAGGAAGGCGCGGTTCTCTGGTTCGAGGACGTCATCGCCATGGCGCGTGCTGCTGTGCCCACCGAAACGCAGGTGATGGTGAAGCGCGAGGACGAACAGGCCTTCGCCGAGTTGAACGCCGCCAACCCGATCTTCGTCGAAGATGCCGCGCGCCTCTTCTGCCGCGAACTCCAAGGCGACGAGCGCGTCGGCGATTTCCGCGTGATCGCAAGCCATCAGGAAAGCCTGCACAGCCACGATGCCGTCTCGGTGCTCGTCGAAGGGCCGACCTTCGCCACCGAAAGCCTCGATCCGCGCCTCTTCGCCACGCTCTTCCACGTTGGCTAAGTGCCCTTTCTAAGGGCGCAACGTTTGAGGATTGCTGCTTCATGCAACAGGAAAGCCCCCGGTGCCCACCGCCGGGGGCTTTTTGTTGGCCGCAATCCGCGCTTCAGCGTCACACTCTCCTCGGGCTGTCATCCGTCTGTCATTCGGCCACGGTATGACAGTTCCGTGCAATCGAGCGGAGGACGCCCATGTTCCGCACCCCGAACCCCTATCTCTTTGCCACCTGCAGCGTCGTGCTTTCGCGCCTGATCGTCGAAGCCTCGTTCGAACAGTCCCGGCGCTGGGCGCTCTTCTGGCTCGAACTGGCCGCGCATGCGCCGCCGGAACCTGCCGCAGAAGCCGCAAGCCCGAAAGCCGTCAAGCCGCGCCACCGCGCGCCATCCTTGCCGCCGATGCCGGAAGGCCTGCGCCTCAACTAGCGCCCATGCTGCGTTGCAGCGAATGCAACGCGGCCATGCGGCGTTAGCGCTGGTCAGGTCAGCAAAACTGTCCCATATTCAAAAGCAGGGAGGAAACCAAAGCAACTCAAACCGCAAGGGTTTCCAAAAATGGCACATATCACTCTCGACGGCTTCGCACCGGCACGCGGCGTTTCCAGCATCCTGAACTCGGTCTGGGACTTCATTCTGGCCTATGCAGAAACCAAGAACCGTTCGGATCGCATCGCGGCTCTCGAAGCCCTCTCGGACGAACAACTCGCGGCACGCGGCCTGACCCGTTCGGGCATCGTAAGCCACGTGTTTTCCGACATCGGCTTCCTCTAAGGTTAGCGACAACCGGACGCCGCCCTTGACAGCGTCCGGAGCAGGGGCCAAGCCTCTGCCACCATGATCGACCTACGCCCTATCGGATATGTCCTCGGATTGCTCGTTGCCGCCCTCGGCGTGGCAATGATCCCTCCCATGCTCGTGGACATTGCCGAAGGGCGGGGCGAATGGGCGGTCTTCCTCGAAAGCGCGATCATCAGCCTTTTCGTAGGCAGCCTTACCGCCTTGGCCTGCCGCGACACCCGCAACGATGGCCTGACCATCCAGCAAGCCTTTATTCTCACCACCGCCACTTGGGCGGTGCTGCCGCTCTTCGGCGCGATCCCCTTCATGTTCGGCGCCACCGAGGCCCGCTTCGTCGATGCCTATTTCGAAGCAATGTCCGGCCTCACCACCACGGGCTCCACGGTGTTCAGCGGGCTTGATGATCTGCCCAAAGGTATCCTCCTTTGGCGCGGCCTTCTGCAATGGCTGGGCGGCCTCGGGATCGTCATCGTTGCGATGCTCTTCCTGCCCATCATGCGCGTCGGTGGGATGCAGTATTTCAAATCCGAAGGCTTCGACACGCTCGGCAAAGTGCTGCCCCGCGCGCTCGACATCGCCCAAGGCCTCCTCAACATCTACGTAGGCCTCACGCTCGTCGCGGTCATCGTCTACATGGCGCTCGGCATGTCCGGCTTCGATGCCACAGTGCATGCCTTCACCTCCGTCTCCACGGGCGGTTTCTCCACCACGGACGCCTCCTTCGCGGGCTTTTCCCACCCGTTGCAATATTCGGCTGTCCTGTTCATGTTCCTCGCCTCGATCCCCTTCGTGCGCCTGATACTCCTGTCGCAAGGCCACCTGCGCCCGCTCTTGCACGATATTCAGGCCCGCACCTACCTGCGCTGGATTATCTACGCGGTGGCGATTTCGGCCACTTGGCGGTCCTTCGAGGAAGGCGGGTTTTCCGAGGAAATCTTCCGCAACACGCTCTTCAATACCGTCTCGATCATGTCCGGCACAGGCTATGGCGATGGTGACGTCACACTCTGGGGTGCGATGCCGCTAGCGGTGCTGATCCTCTTGGGCGCGATTGGCGGTTGCACGGGCTCCACGGGCTGCTCGATCAAGATCTTCCGTTATCTCGTGATGATCGAAGCGCTGAAAACCCAGCTCAAGCGCGTCCGGAATCCCTCTATCGTCGTCACACCGCGCCTTGATGGCCAAGTCCTGACCGAAGACGTGATCGGCTCGGTGATCGTGATGTTCACGGCCTTCGTGTTGGGCTTCGGCTTCCTCTCGGTTGCGCTTTCGCTCACGGGCCTGCCCTTCATGGAATCCCTCTCCGGCGCATGGACCTCGCTCTTCAACGTCGGCCCTGCTTTCGGCTCGAACGTCGCCTCGTCCGGTTCTCTGGAAAACTTCCCCGATGCCGCCAAATGGATCATGTCCGCAGGAATGCTCTTGGGCCGTCTCGAACTCGTTTCGGTGCTCGTGCTGTTCCGCCCGGTGTTCTGGCGCGGCTAGACTTTTTCGGTTAAGAAATGCGTCAAATCATAAACTTAAAGCGAAACGCTTTAACGAAAAGGGCGGCCGGAGCCGCCCTTTCTTTCCTCACTGTTCCCAGCAACTGACTAGAACCGTCATCGCTTCGCCCAAGGTCGTCAGGTCCACCGCTGCGAGTTGCTCCGTGCCGCTTGCGGCCTTAGGGGCAATCCCTGCTGGGGTCAGCGCCGCTTTCAGCGCCGCGCTTTGCAACGCATAGGTCACGTTCGCAGGCAACTGCCGCGCGCCTTCCTTGGCAGGCACCAGCAGCCCGATCACGGCCCCAGTGGTGTCCAGAACAGGCCCGCCGAGATCCTCCGCGAGAACTTCCATATCAAGTCGCGCCACGCTCTCTTCGCCGGCGAGGCCCTTCACATCGGCCACACGCCCGAAGGTCAGCGTCGGGCGATCCAGCGCATCCCCATAGCTAAAGCCTGCCGCCGCCACTTCCGACTGCAAACGCGGTGCGCCACCCTTCAACGCCGCAACACCGCGCGGAGCCATCGGCAGGGCAGGTTTCAGAATGGCAATCCCCGCCGCCTCATCCGTGGCCGCAACCGAAGCCTCGGTATCGGTGTCGATGGTCACACGGCCACAGCCTTGCACCGCGTCCAGAACCGTCGCCGCCGCGCCGTTCCCGTCCACGAACACGCCCGAGCGTGTCAGCAGTGGCTTCCGGATTTTCAGCCCCGCCACCAGATCAACCGACTGCCCGCTCTCGCTTAGCATCGACGGATCAAGCGTGCCCGGCAGCCGCGTGAAGCTCGCCTGCATCTCGCCCAGAAGCCGCGTGCGCCGCTCTTCGTCGCCTGCAGGCCAGATCAGCGTGAAGCCCTTGATCTCGCCATTCTGGAGTTGCGCTTCGGTGTGGGAAACGAAATCCGCCCCTTGCCCGATCAGCACGAAAGAGGAGTTCTCCCGCGAACGCGGCCCCTCCGGCGGTACGATCGCCAGCGTTTGCATGATGTCATACAGGCCGAAGAGCGTGGCCTGATCGCCTTCTTGGCTAATCAGCAGAACCCGCGCCGGAATATCTCCCTTGGTGTCATAATGCGCGAAAGGTGGCTCGTATTTCGTGAAGCCGACCATTGCCTTAGGCATCAGCATCTCGATCCCGGCCGTTTCATCCCGCACCAGCCCCACGTCGAGCCCGTCGAGGATGGAGTTATAGGCCCCGAGCAGCGTCTTGCGCTGCGCTGTGGTCAGAACGCCCGTCGCGCCATAGCCATTGGCACTTTGCCAATCCGCCATCGCCGCACGGGTGCCCCGCCCGAAAGCACCGTCGATGGTGCCTTGGTAGCTGCCCGCCCATTTCAGCGCCACTTGCAGTGCTTCTCGTTCGGCACGGGTCAATTGCACCTCGCTGGCACGCGCCTCGCGCTCGGTCTCGTCCGGCAGGTCTTGCGCCAGAGTTTGGGTTTCCGGGGCAGGGGTGGCATCTACCGCAGGCGGTGTCGCCTCCGCAGTCTCGCTCGTGGCCGGAGCTGCCGCCGGAGCTGCCACCGGATCTGCCGCCAGCACATTCGCCCCCACGGGCCAGAACTGCTGTCGGAACCCTTCGGTGAAGGCGATGAAGCTGTCGCGCGGAATGGTCCGCTCGTTGCGGTAAACCCGCAGCACCTGCTCGGCATCCGCGCGGCTGTAAGGCCCCAGCACGATCGCGTACCAGCCGCCGCCAATCGAGAACCCGTTCACATCCTCAAGGGCCGTGCTGTAGCGCCGTGCCGCCTCGGAAGCTTGTGCCAAAGTCGGTTGCGCCTCGATCTGAACCCAGACCACTTCTTCATTTTGCGCCCAGACGGCACGCGTGGTCAGCCCGATCCAGAAGGCCAGAACCATAAACAAACGTAGCATATCGGAAATCCGCTCTTCCCATTCTTAATTATTAGGAACGTTCTAGCAAATCTGACGCAGGGTGCACCCAAAATTTGCGCGAGCACGCAGCCGCGCGCCCATTGACCACAGGGAGGGTGGGCCGTAGGTAAGGCGCGCATCCCAAAAGCCCCGCGAGGACGCGAGACATGACCGACGCCGTTACGAAACCCCGCTCTTTCCAAGAGATCATCCTCCGCCTCCAATCCTACTGGGCGGACAAAGGCTGCGCCGTGTTGCAGCCCTATGATATGGAAGTCGGTGCGGGCACCTTCCACCCGGCCACCACGCTCCGCGCGCTCGGAACCAAAGCCTGGGCCGCCGCCTATGTGCAGCCTTCGCGCCGCCCTACGGATGGCCGCTACGGCGAGAACCCGAACCGCCTTCAGCACTACTACCAGTATCAGGTGCTGATCAAACCCTCGCCGCCCGATCTGCAGAACCTCTACCTCGGATCGCTCAAAGCCATCGGCATCGACACCGACCTCCACGACATCCGCTTTGTCGAGGACGACTGGGAAAGCCCGACGCTCGGCGCTTGGGGTCTTGGCTGGGAGGTCTGGTGCGACGGCATGGAAGTCTCGCAATTCACCTATTTCCAGCAGGTCGGCGGGCATGAT
>JALQUU010000074.1 GCA_023260655.1 Paracoccaceae bacterium
GGGTTCGTTGATGTGCTTGAGGCCGGGCAGGCCCGAGAAGGCCGAGGCGGAGCCGTTTGGAACAAGGATTTCGGTGTTGCCGAGGTCGAGCGCGCCGGAGATGCGCGCGCCGCCTGCGAGGGGGCCTTTGAGGGAGAGCGTGCCGTCGAGGCGGGTGCGGTAGAGCGTGGGATCGGAGAGGCGGAGGCCGGAGATTTCGACGAGGAGGCTTGCATCGAAGGGGGCTGCCAACGCGATCGGGCCACGGATGGAGAGCGCGCCGCCTGTGGAGGCGGGTGTGTCGAGTGCGAGTTCGGCGCGGCCGTTGGAGAGGCGGATCGCGCCTGTGATCGGGCCGAAGGCGTGGCGCTTGGCGGGGAAGGCCAAGCGGGCGTCTGAGGTTGAGAGCGTGCCCGAGACCGAGGAGAGGGCGGGCGGGCCGTCGATGCGGAGGTCGTAGGCGGCGGTGCCCGAGAGAAGGCGCGGGCGAATGAATTCGTTGGCGAGTGCGAGCGGGGTGCGGCCTGTGGCGGTGAGGTTCAGGCGTTCGGCAGTTGCGGTGCCTTTCACCTCGCCTGTGAGGCCTGCGGGGCCGGAGCCTGTGGCGTCTATTTGCCATGTGACGCCATCGGTGGAGCTTGCAGTGCCCTTGGCCGAGGCCGCGCCGGGGAAGCCATCAGCGAGAAGCGAGAGGTCGCGCAGGCGGGTTTCATAGGTGAAGCGGCTCGTGCTGCCTTCGGTTTCGCCGGAGAGTTTCGCGGTAACTTCGGGGGTGGCGAGATCGGCGCTTTCGATGCGGAGGCGGCCTTCATCAAGCTTGAGGGCTGCGGTGAGGGTTTGGGTGGCTCCGAAGAGGGGGGCAAGGGCCGCAGGGCCGATGCGGAGGCTTTCGCCATTGAGCGCAAGGTTGGCTGTGCCGGTGCGGGCGGTGATTTCGCCCTCTGCCGAGAGGGCAAGCGAGAGACCGCCAGAGGCGGGTTGGCCGAGAAGCTGGCTGAAGGGCGCGATGTTGGTGGCGGAAAGCGTGGCGTCCAAGCCGAAGGGGCGAATGTCGTCGGGGGCGTCTGGGAAGGAGGCGTTCAGGCTGAGTTCGGAAGCGCCGGGGCCGCTGCCATTGCCGCGCAATTGCCAGCCGTTTTCGCCTTGGAGCGCTGTGAAATGCACACGGCTCGGGCCTTGAAGCGCGGGCAGGACGCGCGCGGTTTCGGTGATTTCGGCGGTGGCCGTGAGGGCGGAGGCGTTTCTTTTCAAAGCGCCTTTGGCGGTGATGGCGGCGTGGGCAGTGTGGATGTCGAACGCGCGTATATAGGTGCCACCGAGGTCGCGCGAGATGTGGAGCGTGAGTTCGCCCTCGCCTTCAAGAAGCGGATCAAGGCGGGGTTGGGCAAGCGCGAGGTTGCGGGTGCCGCCACTGAAGGCGAGATCGAAGGCACCGGAAAGAGGCTGCGCCTCGCCCTGCACGGCGAGGTTGGCGGAGCCGGAGAGCGGCGTGTTCGCAAGCGCCGAGAAGCGCGAGAGATCGAGCGCGATGAGCGAGAGATCGGGTGTAAGGGTGAGTTCCTCCAGCGGCCCCATGATAGTGAGAGCGCCCGAAAGGGCTGCACCTTGCGAGGTGGCGAGGATATCCGAGAGGGCGAGCGGAGCGCCTTCGATCCAGTCGAAAGCAAAGCGCGCAGCGGGGTTGGGGCTGATGGCGGTGGCTAGCGCTTGATCGTCAAGCGTGAGCGCCGCGAGCTTGGTTTCGACGTTTCCGGTGATGCGGCCTGCATCGGCGGCGATCCGGCCGCTGGCCATAAGATCGGCGGCTTCTGCGCCTAGTCCACCACGGGAGAGGTCGTCGATCCGGCTGGTCAGAGACCATGCCTCGCCTTTGGATGCGTCGAAGGAGAGGGCGAGGGTGGCAGAAGAAACGTAGGTTTTTTCGCCGTTTACGGGGAGGAGGACGGCATCGCCTGAGGGGCCTTGGAGGCGCGCGCCGAGGTCAAGAAGCGTGGGCCAGCCTTCGGCAGAAAAGGCGGCGCGGCCTGAAAGGGTGAGGGCATCGGCAGAGAGACGCAGGGTTTCGAGATCGAGCGCGCCTGCGCTGGTGCGGCGGCCTTGGACCGCGAGGCGGATATCGGGGCCGAAGAAGGGGCGGTAGGTGGGGGCGAAGACCGGAGCGATGTCGCCGCCGAGATCGGCGCTGAAGCGCCAGCCGGGGGGGAGATCGGGTTGGGCCGCGTCGCGTTCGGCGGCGAGGCGGGCGGTGCCTGTGAGGCGCTCGATGCCTTCTGTGGTGAGGCGGAGGCGGGCGGTGAAATCGTCAAGCGGGGCGTCGCCTTGCAAGGTGAGGGCAAGGGCAGGCACGCCGGGGAGGCCGAGGAGCGTGGCGGCGAGGCCGCCTTGGGGTTCGTCGAGGCCTAGATCTAGTGTGAGTTGACGCGTGGTGTTGGAGAAGGCGCCTGCGAGGCGCAAGGTGCCGCCTTCGGCGCGGGTTATGGCGAGTTCCGTGCTGCCATCGCCGCCCGAAAGGCGGGCGGTGCCGGTGAGGGCGAGCGTGGCCTCTTGGCCCAAGAGTGCTGCGCCGAGTTCGGCGCGGGTGATGCGGACTTCGCCGATATTGACCGAGACGGGGAGGTCAGGGAGCGAAAATTCCCGCGCTTCGGGGGCGGGGGCCTCAGAAGCGACGGGGACGGGCGCGCGGGGGATCAGGAGTTCTTCGGCGGAGAGCTCTGCGATATCGAGGCGGCCTGCGAGTATGGCGGCGCGGCTCCAGCCCAAGGTGAGGCCACGGGCGGTGAGCCAGATGCCTTCTTCATCGGCGATGGTGAGTTCTTCGATGGTGGCGCGGGAGGAGAGCGCGCCTGCGAAACCGACGATGCGGACGACGCGGCCTGCGCCGGAGAGGTTGTCTTCGAGGAGGCCCTGAAGGTAACCGCGATCCTCTTCTGCGGTTTGGGCCATTGCCGCTACCGGAAGGAAGAGGGCCAGAAAAAGCGTGAAAAGCCAGCGCATTAGAAGGCCTGCCCGATGCCGATGTAGAGTTGCATCCCGTCGCCTGTGTTGCCAGCCACGGGGGCGGCGACGTCGAAGCGGAGGGGGCCGAGGGGGGTGTCATAGCGGAGGCCGATGCCTGCGCCTGCGTGGAAGGCACCGCCTGCGAAATCGGGGGCGGAGGCGATGTAGCCGCCATCGGCGAAGGCGACGAGGCCGATGGTGGGGGTGACTACGGTGCGGGCTTCAAAGGAGAGCGCGGCGAAGCTGCGCCCGCCTGTGGTGCCGCCGGGAACGGCTACGTCGAGGGACTGGTAGGGTTGGCCGCGCACGGTGCCGCCGCCACCGGACCAGAAGAGGAATTCCGGCGAGATTTTTGAAAGCGCGGCCCCCCAGACGGCTCCCATCTGGCCGCGCATGGCGAAGGTGAGGCGGTCGCCTGCGGGGAGGTAGGTGCGCGCATCAAGGATGAAGCGAGTGCCGGACTCGGTGCTGGCGAGGCCACGGAAGGGGGTGAGGGCGGCTTTAAGATACGAGCCTTTTGAGGGGTTTAGCAGGTTGTCGCGGGTGTCTCGGGTCAGGCCCATGGGGAATTGCAGGAGCCGGAAATCGCGGGTGCCGAAACTGTCTGTGGCCTCGGAAGCAGTCAATTTGATGCCGAGATCGCCTGTGAGCATCTCGGAAAAGGCCCGGGAGGCAGCGAGGCCGAGGGTGATGCTGTCGGAGCGGTAATCGGGTTCGTCGAGGTGTTCGAGGCCGATTTCGGCGGTGAAACTGGTGTCGGGGCCGTAGACGGCGGGGCGTTGGAAACGGGCGGTGAGGGAGTAGTCGGGGCCGCCTGTTTGACCGCCTAAGCCTGCGGCTTCGGCTTCGATGCGGAAGCGGTCGGCGCGGTTGAAGATGTTGCGGTGGAGCCAGAAGCCGGAGAGGGTGAGGCCTTCGAAAGTGGAAAGCTCCGCGCCCGCGCCGTAGCGACGGGGCACCTCGTCGATGATGGAGGCGGTGATATCCAAGCTGTTGTCGGGATTGAGGTTTTCGGCCTCGGAGAAGGCGACGGAGCGGAAGGTGCCGGTGCGGCGGAGGCGGTCTGCGGCTTTGGCGAGTTGGGTGGGGTCGAAGGTGGCTCCTTCGGGCAGGCCCGCGATGGCGCGGATGCGTTTTTCGCGCACGGAAGACCCCGGTTCGACGATCAGGGAGCCGAAGGTGACAGCGGGGCCGGGGGCGACGGTGAGGGCTGCGTCAAGGCGCTGGGTGCTGTGGTTGGCGGAAATATTGTCGTTTGAAATCAGTGCTTTGGCGTGTGATTTCTGACGCCATCCATCGACGGCGGCGAGCGCGGCATCGGTGACGGTGCCCGCCAATGCGGGGGCATCGGGGCGGAAGCCTTCGGGGAGTTTCGTGCCTTCGGCGAGGGGGGCGATTTCGGCGCGCCCGAAGCGGAAGGGGGCACCGGGGTCGATCCGGATGGTGATGGTGCCGATTTCCGAAGGGGGGGAGAGCGGCGGGATTTCGGCGGCTTCGCGGCCATCGATCGCAATACGGACGACAACGGAGTAATGCCCGCGAGCGTAGAGCGCTTCGGTTAAGCTGCGGTAATCGGAGAGGGCCGCTGCGTAGAGATCGGCGGGGGATGTGCGGCCTTCTTTTTGCGCTGCGGTGAGCGACGAGGCCGCGCGGAGGCTTTTCTGCAGGCTTTCATCGGTGCCAGAAGCGAATTGAAAATCGAGAGAATCCAATGCGTTAAGGGGCGCTGCCCATAGCAACGCCATAAGCGCCGCGACCGCAAAGCGGGGGGGTGCGCCGGCCATTCTGGATCCTTTCACCGCGTGCTCTCTGATGGAGCTTTGCGCAACATATAGCGATGCGTTTCGTAAGGGACCATGGCGATTGTGCGCCGCTGGCGCTTGATTGCCGAAATGTGAAGGCAGCGTGCCGAGAGGTTAATCGGGGCTCAGGGCCGTTTCCGAAGGGTATGGATTGCGTCTGGATTGCGTATGGCAAGCGTCATGACGTTGGTCAGGCTTGGAAGGCGTTAAGAAAGCGCTCGGCGGCGGCTTCGGCCCAAAGTTTGTAGAGGGGTGGTGCCGGGTGGAAACCGTCGGGTGCCATCAGGGCCGGGTCCATCGGCAAATCGAAGGCGAGGAGTTCCGCGCCGCGGGTTTCTGCGAGGAGCGCGGGGAGGGCGGCATTATAGCGCTTGGCCTCTTGGCCCAAGATCCAGCGGAGGGGTTGGGGCAGAGCGGGGAAGAGGTGGATCGGGGGGACGGGCGTCATCACGATGTGGCGGATGCCTTTGGCGCGGAGGACCGCGTGGATCTGGCGGTGGGTGGCGAGCCAGCGCGAGAGCGGCGCGGCGTGGGTGACATCGTTGACCCCTAGCGAGATCAGGGCGGCGTCGAAGGGGCCATCCAGCTTTTCGAGATGGCGGAGTGTTTGCGCGGAGGTGGCACCGGTGCGGGCTTCAAGCTGCCATGTGAGGGAAACATGGGGGGCGAGGGCACGGACCAAGTGGCCGGAGAGCGCCTCGGATTGATCGGGTGCGCCGACGCCCGCAGCGGCGCTATCGCCCAGGATCAGGAGGCGGAGCGGTGCGCCTTGGCCTTGGGTGCCCTGACGCGGGCCGGGCGCTTCGGGGAGGATGAGCGCGCGGTTGCGGACGCGGAGGCCTTGGGCGACCAGCAGGGGCAGCAGCGGCAAGCGGAGCCAGAGATGGGCAGTGCTCATGCCAGCGCGGGGCGGATGAGGGCGGCGAGGGTTTGCCAGACCTCTTCGGAGGAGGCGGTGAGGAGGTGGCCTTCGGTGCGAGCGGCGTTATAGGCGCTGCCGTCGAGCATTTTCGCCTGTTGGCAGATCAGGTTTCCGGCGGCGTGATCCCATGGGTGGAGCATGGAGGAGAGCATGAAATCGGTATGGCCTTGGGCGACGAAGCGGTATTCGTGGCAGGAGGAACGGAGCGCGGTGAGGCGGTCGGTTTCCGAGAGGACTGCGACGAGGGCTTTGCGCTGAGGGCGCGGGGTGAACCATGTGCCCGCGTGGCCGTTGAGAGCGGCGAGGGGTTTCGGTTTGGAAGTGGTAATGACGCGTTCGCCTGCGGGGGAGGCGTGGCGCGCGGGGGTGCTGGTGCGGGCGACGATCCAGTCGTCTGCCGTGGGATCGTAGAGGAGGCCCAGCACAGGGCGGCCTTCTTCGAGGACGGCGACGATGACGCCGAAGGTGGCGAGGCCGTGGGCGAAGTTCCATGTGCCGTCGACCGGATCGATGACGATGGCGCGGCTTTCCGTGCCCAAGCGGGGGCGGAGCGCGGGATCGGCGGCGATGGCTTCTTCGCCTGTGACCAATGTGCTGGGGAAGGCGGCGCGGAGTTTGGCGGTGAGGGCGGCCTCGGCAGCGAGGTCGGCTTCGGTGACGAGATCCTGGGCGGAGGATTTTTCCTTGATCGCGGAGGGTGCGAGGCTGCGGAAGCGGGGCAGGATTTCGGCTTTGGCGACGGCGCGGACGGCTTCGACGATCAGGGTTTCTTCGGCTTGGTTCACAGAAAGGTTCTCGGTTGCAGGCCGGATTGGAACCAGCGGATGAAGGAGTAGATGGAATAGGTGGGCAGGCCCGTGGCGGCGCGGATATCGGCGGCGTAGGGGATCATGTTGGTGCATTCGAGCACGATGGCGCCAAGATCGGGGTTGGCTTTTTGCAGGGCGAGGGCGGCGTCGATGTTGTCTTGGCGGGCGAGGGCGACGTCGAGTTCCAATTCGTTGTCGAGAAGCACGCGGGTAAACTCGCGCATCCCTTCGGTGGAGCCGATGGGGGTATCAAGTGGGACTTCCGCGCCTCTGAGGTGGGCAGGGGTGAGGGAGCTAGAGGACACGGTGAGGATGCCTGCGCGTTTGCCGCGCGGCAGGATGCGGTTCACCATCTGCACCTGCATCAGCGAGGAAGTGGCGACGGGGACGGGGAGGGCTTCGGAGAGTTCCTTCTGGAAGAGCGCGAGGAAGCCGCAGTTGGTGGTGATGCCGTCGACGCCGTCTTTCACCAGTTCGTGCGCGGCTTCGATGAAGAGGTCGAGCGTGCCGGCTGCGCCTTTGCGGACTACGAGGTCGGGCGAGGCGGAGCGGACGACTTTGTAATGCACCGGGAATTCCCACGTAAGGGCGTTGCCCATGTCGCCCATGATGCGGGGGAAGCGGGCATCGAGCATGAGGATGCCGACGCTGGCGCCGTAGATGGATTTTCCGCCTTTTGCTTTCATTTTCGCTCTCCGCTGTTCGGGGTGAGTTGACACCCGCGAGATGCGCTCCGCAAGATCGAATGGAGCGAAGGCGGAGGGTGGAATGACGACGAACCAGATGACGGGCGCGGAAGCGATGGTGCGGATGCTGGAGGCGCAGGGGGTGACGCATCTCTTCGGCCTCTGCGGAGACACGACGCTGCCGTTTTACGATGCGATGGCGCGGTTCCAGCCGGAGATCACCCATATACTGACGCGGGACGAGCGCCATGCGGGGTATATGGCGGATGGCTATGCGCGGGTGACGGGAAAGCCCGGTGTGTGCGAAGGGCCTTCGGGCGGGGGGGCGACCTATATTCTGCCGGGGTTGGTGGAAGCGAATGAAAGTTCGATCCCGATCCTAGCGATCACGACGGATGTGTCGACGGCATCGCGCGGGCGCTATCCGCTGACGGAGTTGGACCAGCAGGCCTTGTTCGCGCCTTTGGTGAAGTTCACGGCCTCGCTCGATAGTGCGGCGCGGTTGCCCGCGACGGTGCGGCAGGCGTTTCGGGCGATGACAACGGGGCGGCCGGGGGCGGCGCAGCTGACCTTGCCGTTCGATGTGCAGAAGGCGGCGGTCGATGCGGCGGAAGTCTGGGCCGATCCGGAAACGCGGGTGTTTCCGGCGCGGCGCGCGGCACCGGACCCGGAGGCGGTGGAGCGAATGACGGCGGCTTTGCGGAGTGCGAAGCGCGGGGTGATCGTGTGCGGCGGCGGGCCGCTTTTGGCGGGCGGCATGGAGGCTTTGGCGATGGTGGCCGAGGCTTTGGGCATGCCCGTGGCGACGACCGTTTCGGGGCAGGGCGCAATTGCGGAAACGCATCCTTTGGCGCTGGGCGTTGTGGGCTCGAACGGTGGGGTGCCTGCGACGCGGGCCGTGGTGGAAGAGGCGGATGTGGTGCTTTACGTGGGTTGCCGCGCCGGATCGGTGACGACGGAGCGCTGGCGGGTGCCGGGGCCATCGGCGCGTATTCTCCATATTGATGCGGACCCGATGGTTCTGGGCGCGAATTACCCGACTTTGAACACATGATCTATCTCGATGCCAGTGGCATGCGCAAATACGATCATTCGCGGCTGCACGACTATTCTAATCTGTTGGAAGTTGGACGCGAGAAACACGATGCTCTATTCCCGGAATTGGCAAAACGCGAAGCAGAGCTGACATTGGATAGCACCTGTGTAATGCTCTATACATCGGGGACAACGGGCAAACCAAAAGGCGTCGTCCTGTCGAACCGAAACATTATTCAAACTGCGCAAGCGTCATCAGAATTCGATCATTTACGCGGCACTGAGGAAGTGTTGGCATACCTGCCAATGGCATGGGTTGGGGATTTTATTTTCTCGATCGGACAAGCCTATTGGACAGGGTTCTGCGTCAACTGCCCCGAAAGCCAAGACACAATGGCAATGGATTTACGCGAAATTGGGCCGACCTATTACTTTGCGCCACCGCGTGTTTTCGAAACCCAATTGACAAACGTCATGATCCGTATGGAAGACGCAGGCCGTTTCAAAAAATGGCTGTTCGATACATTCATGGCCCATGCGCGAAAAGTCGGCCCACAAATCCTAGACGGCGGCAACGTCGGATTTATGGACCGCTTGAAATATGCCTTGGGTGAGATTCTTGTCTATGGCCCATTGAAAAACACCCTTGGTTTTTCAAACATCCGCGTCGGTTACACCGCGGGCGAAGCGATTGGCCCCGAGATTTTCGATTTCTATCGATCATTGGGCATCAACCTAAAACAGCTTTACGGTCAGACCGAGGCATCCGTTTTCATTACCCAGCAACCTGATGGCCAAGTGCGTTCAGATACTGTTGGCGTACCTAGCCCGGGCGTAGAAGTGCGCATTGGTCATGGTCTCAATGGTGGTGAAGGTTTTGGACGCCACCAGGAACAACGTGCTTTCGGGCTTGAGGTTTTTCAGCACCGCTGCCAGTTCATGCCCATCCACATTGGACACAAAGTGAAAGCGCTTACCCGGGACCACAAAGTCCTGCAGCGCCAGCACCGCCATTTGCGGCCCAAGATCCGAGCCGCCGATGCCGATATTCACCACATCAGTGATCGTGCTGTCCGCGCGCACATGCTCAGCGTAAGCGAGCATGGCCTCCAGCGTCTCGTGTACCTGCGCCAGCGGTGCGGCCAGCGCACCCTGAAGGCTGCCGGCAGGTTGACGCAGCAGCCAGTGCATCACCGCACGGCCCTCGGTGTTGTTGATCGGCTCACCGCTGAACATCGCATCGCGGTGCGCTGCCAGGCCCGTTTGCTCGGCCAACGTCATCAGCAGCGCTTCAGTGGCGGCGTCGGTGTGGTTTTTGGACAGATCGGCAAACACATGTGGCCCGCTCTGACTCAGGTCTGCTACACGGTAGGCATCTGTTTGGAAGGCTTCGCGCAAGTCAAAGCCTGCAAACGCCTCAGCGTGGGCTTGCAGAGCCTGCCAGGCCGGAGTGTGGTCACAACGCATGATCATGCCTTCT
>JALQUU010000075.1 GCA_023260655.1 Paracoccaceae bacterium
AAGTAGTGATCACTGATGTTGCGTTTGGGCCTGTTAGTGAGCAGCAGTTGCAATCCTATTGGGATTCAGGTGAACCGCAAGATAAAGCACGCAATCCGCGGCGGTGCGCGGGAGATCGCCCGGCGGGCCCGGGGCACGCCGCGGATTGCGGGGCGTTTGCTGCGCCGCGTGGTGGATTTCGCGCTGGTGGAAAACAACGGCCAATTGACGCGAGCGATTGCGGATCGCGCGCTCACCCGCTTGGGCGTCGATCATCTGGGGCTGGATGGGGCAGACCGCAGGTATCTGACGCTGATCGCGGAAGCCTATCAGGGTGGCCCTGTGGGGGTGGAAACGCTTTCGGCGGCGCTTTCAGAGAGCCGCGATGCGATTGAAGAGGTGATCGAGCCTTTCCTTTTGCAGCAAGGTTTGATCCAACGGACTCCGAGAGGCCGGATGCTAGCGCAGGCGGCTTGGACGCATTTGGGCAAGCCCGTGCCGCGCGGGCAGGCCGGATTTTTCGATTGAGAGCAGTGAAATGACGCCGGACGATATTCAGAAGCTCTTCACGCGGGCGGACGGGCATTATCTTTGCGCCCGTTGGGAAAGGCCGATTTCGCCTGTGGTGTTCGGGGTGGACGAGGCAACCCTTTCGGTGGTGAAGGGCGCGGTTGAAGCCGTGGTGGCTTTGGCGGGCCACAAGATGGCCGAGACCGATCCCGAGCTTGGAGCGAACCTGATGGTGTTTTTCTTCCGCGACTGGGCGGAACTGCCGGAAGTGCCCAATCTGGACCGATTGATCCCCGATCTCGGGCCGCTTTGTACGCGGCTGGAGGCGGCGGAGGCCAACCAGTACCGGATTTTCCGCTTTGATGCGGATGGTGGGATCAAGGCCTGCTTCGTTTTCGTGCGGATGGATGCGCATTTGCGGGCGGTGCCTGCGGAGGTGCTGGCGCTCAATCAGGCGGTGCAGGCGATCCTGTTGTGGTCTGACAAGGCGTTCATGGATCAGTCGCCTTTGGGAGAGGCGGGGAGCACGGTGATTTTGCGCCCCGAGATTGGCGATGTGATCCGTGCGGTCTATGATCCTGTGATGCCTGTAGTGGCGCGGGATGCGAGCCATGCCTTGCGGATTTCGGCGCGGATTGGAGCGAAGCAATGATGCACGATCAGGCGGAGAGCCCGCGTAAATTCACTTTGCCGATCCGGGTTTACTATGAAGACACCGATATGGCGGGGATCGTCTATTACGCGAATTACCTGCGCTACATCGAGCGCGGGCGTTCGGAATGGGTGCGGGAGATCGGGCTCGACCAGAACCGCATGAAGGAAGAAGACGGCATCGTGTTTGCGGTGCGGCGCGTGGAGGCGGATTATATCGCGCCTGCGAAGCTTGATGACGAGTTGACCGTCGAGACATGGGTGGAGAACCTTGGCGCGGCGCGGATGGTCATGGGGCAGACGGTGAAACGGGGGGATAGCGAATTGTTCCGCGCTTTGGTGACCGTGGTTTGCATGACGCTGGAAGGCCGGCCCGTGCGCTTGCCGAAGGGTATTCCTCTCTGAGGAGAGTGAATGCGCCTCACGAGCGGAGTTCCGCTTAGGATCGGCGCAAAAACCGGCAATCCAATGCCTCTATTACGGAGCCTTCACCGGGATGTGTTGGCAAGTG
Source organism: Paracoccaceae bacterium (assembly GCA_023260655.1). Taxonomy (GTDB): domain Bacteria; phylum Pseudomonadota; class Alphaproteobacteria; order Rhodobacterales; family Rhodobacteraceae; genus UBA9554. The sequence continues at coordinate 1,652 of JALQUU010000075.1, forward strand.
GCTTCCATATGCTGTAGAATCCTCGCAACAGGCCGATGAAACAGGCCGTTGAGAGAGCAGGCATATGGATACAACGACCCTTGCGGCCGCGCAGGAGATTGACTTCTCCATGTGGGGCCTTTTCGCGCAAGCCACTTTTACGGTGAAGCTTGTGATGATCGCTCTGATTGCGGCCTCGTTCTGGGCTTGGTCGATCATCGTTCAGAAAACCTTCCTGTACCGCGCGGCGCGCGCAGAGGCAGAACGCTTTGATCGGGCGTTCTGGTCGGGCGAGCCTCTGGACGAGTTGTTCGACCAGATCGGGCCGGAGCCCGCGGGGCATTCGCAGCGGATTTTCGCGGCGGGCATGACCGAGTGGCGGCGTTCGCACCGCAACGATGGCGCGCTGATCGCGGGCGCACAGGCGCGGATCGATCGCAGTATGAACGTGGCGATTGCGCGGGAGGCCGAGCAGTTGCAGAGCGGGTTGCAAGTGCTGGCAACGGTGGGTTCGACAGCACCCTTCGTGGGGCTTTTCGGCACGGTGTGGGGGATCATGCATTCCTTCATCGGGATTGCCGAGCAGCAGAACACCAACCTTGCAGTGGTGGCCCCCGGTATCGCGGAAGCGCTTTTCGCGACGGCTTTGGGCCTTGTGGCAGCTATTCCGGCGGTGATCTTCTACAACAAGCTGAGTGCGAATGCGGATCGGATCGTGGCGGGGTGGGAAAGCTTTGCCGACGAATTCGCCACCATTCTCAGCCGTCAGCTGGACTCGTAAGCCATGGGCGCGGGTGTGATGCAAAAGGGCGGGGGCGGCGGGCGCCGCCGCCGTTCGCGTGCGGGTGGCGCGCGGCCGATGGCGGAGATCAACGTTACGCCGTTCGTGGACGTGATGCTGGTGCTGCTCATCATCTTCATGGTGGCAGCCCCTCTGATGACCGTCGGCGTGTCGGTGGAGCTGCCGAAAACGGCGGCAAATGCGCTGCCTTCCGAGCAGGAAGAACCTTTGGCGGTGACGATCTCGGCGGATGGCCGCGTGGCGATCATGACGACCGAAGTGCCCTTGGAAGACCTTGTGAACCGTTTGCGGGCGATTGCGGCCGAGCGGGAAGGGGACCGTGTGTTCCTCCGCGCGGATGGGGCCGTGCCTTACGAGCAGGTGGTGCAGGTGATGGGCGCGCTCAATCGCGGTGGATTTTCCAACATCGGCCTTGTGACCGATGCGGGTGGTCCGCGCCTCGACGGCGCAGGGAACTGAGGAGCGGCGGGTGCATAAGGGCCACGTCATTTCTGCGGCAGGGCACATCGGGCTGATCGTCTGGGTGCTGGTGGGAGGAAGCTTTGCGCCCGCCCCGGAGCCGTTTAAAGTGACGGAAGTTGCGGTGATTTCCGGTGAGGAATTCGCGGCGATGGTGGCGGGGGCAGGTGCGCCGCAAATCAGCGAGACTGTGGCACCGCCAGAGCCGCCGAAAGAGACAGAGGTGGCCGCGCCCGAGCCGCCGAAGCCGGAAGTGCGGCCAGCGCCGCCAAGGCCGGAAGTGGTGGAGCCGCCAGCGGCAGAAACCGCGCCGGAAGCGCCGCCGTCGCAAGAGCAGGCGGAAGTGACCGATGCGCCGCCGGTGATCGCGCCGCCGCCACAGGAAACTGTTGTGTTGGCTCCCGAAACCTCGGATCGACCCGCGCCGCGCCCTGTGCCGCGTGTGGCCCCTGTGCCCGTGGCGCAGCCTGATCCGGATGTGAAAACAGCCGATGCGCCGAAAGAGGCGGTATCGGAAGAAAAGGCCCCTGATGCTCCAAAGGTGGAACAGCAGGAAGAGGCCCAACAGGAAGAGGCGACGACCGAGATCGTGACCGAAGCGGCGGAAAAGCCTGCGGCGGCTCCGGTTTCTTCAGTGCGCCCGAAGACGAGGCCAGCGGCGGCGAAGCCTGCCGAGAACCCTGCGGAAAAGGCAGCCGAGAAACCGGCTGAGAAGCCTGCGGAGAAACCTGCGGCGTGGGATGCGGTGAAGGATGCTTTGGCTGAAGCCTTGGCGGGGGCGACGGCGCAAGCGGAGGCCTCTGGCACGGGGTCTGCGCCCTCTGGCCCGCCGATGACGGCAGGCGAGAAGGATGCGCTGCGTGTGGCGGTGCAACAGTGCTGGAACGTGGGGGCGCTTTCTTCGGAAGCGCTGCGCGTGACAGTGACGGTTGGGGTTGAGATGTTCGAGGATGGGAAGCCCAATCCTGGTTCCATCCGGATGATCGGTTTCGAAGGCGGCAGCGATGCCGCGGCGGGGCAGGCCTATGAGGCGGCGCGGCGGGCGATTATCCGTTGCGGGTCGAGCGGCTTCCAACTTCCCCGTGAAAAATATGACCATTGGCGGGAGATTGAGATGGTATTCAATCCCGAGAAAATGAGGATCAAGTGATGTTGCGAGCTATGACACTGGCTTTGAGCTTGCTGGGGTTCGCTGCTCCGGCGATGGCACAGAACGGACCGCTCCGGATCGAGATCACCGAGGGTGTGATCGAGCCTTTGCCCTTCGCGATCCCGGATTTCGTGGCGGAAACGGGCGGCGCTGGCCCGCTCGCGCTTGAAATGGCGCGGGTTGTGGCGGCGGATTTGCAAGGAACGGGCTTGTTCCGCGAAATTCCCAGTTCGGCCTTCATCAGCGGGATTTCGAGCTTCGGAGCGCCCGTGCAATTCGCGGATTGGCGCGCGATCAATGCGCAGGCGCTGATTTCGGGGGCGGTTTCGGCCAATGGTAAACAGATCACGGTGAAGTTCCGGCTTTATGACGTGTTTGCCGGTCAGGAAATGGGGTCGGGCCTGCAGTTTCAGGGCACGGCGGATGGCTGGCGGCGGATGGCGCATAAGGTGGCGGATGCGGTTTACAGCCGGATCACGGGCGAGGGCGGCTATTTCGACAGCCGCGTAGTTCATGTGGCCGAAACGGGCAGCAAGGCGGATCGCAAGAAGCGCTTAGCGATCATGGATTATGACGGCGCGAATGTGCAGTACCTCACGGATTCCAATGCGATCGTGCTGGCACCGCGCTTCTCGCCGACGGGCGACCGTATTCTTTACACGAGCTATGAGAGCGGTTTCCCACGGATCTATGCGCTGGATGTGGCGAGCGTGGGTAAGCGTGAATTGCCGATCCCGCAGGGCGATATGGCCTTCGCGCCGCGCTTTGGCCCAGACGGGCGGACGGTGATCTTCTCGCTGACCAATGGCGGCAATACCGATCTGTGGCGGATGGATGTGACGGGTGCGGGGGCGCAGCGCCTGACCGATGCGCCGTCGATCGAGACCGCGCCGTCGTTCAGCCCTGATGGCAGCCAGATCGTATTCGAGAGCGACCGTTCGGGATCGCAGCAGCTTTACGTGATGCCTGTGGGCGGGGGCGAGCCGAAGCGGATTTCCTTCGGGCAGGGGCGTTACGGCACGCCTGTGTGGTCGCCGCGCGGCGATTTGATCGCGTTTACCAAGCAGAACAACGCGCGGTTCCATATCGGCGTGATGCGGGTGGATGGATCGGAAGAGCGGCTTCTCACCGCGTCGTTCCTCGATGAGGGCCCGACTTGGGCACCGAACGGGCGGGTGATCATGTTCGCTCGGGAGACCCAAGGGGCGGGCGGCGAGTCGAGCCTTTATTCGGTGGATATTTCGGGGCGGAACCTGAAGCGGGTGCCGACAACGGGCGGGGCGTCTGATCCGGCGTGGTCGCCGCTCCAGCCTTGACGAGATCGTGATCGCGGCGCGGGGAGATTCCCTCGCGCTGCCATGTGTGGTAATGTGAATTCAGAGCAGCAAAACAAACGGGGCTAACTCCATGAAACTTCTGGCCAAAGGCCTGATCCTGACCGCCGCCCTAGGGCTGGCGGCCTGCAGCAATCCTGACCGCTTCGGCGGTAACAATGTGAATTTGGGCGGTGCCAACGGCGGGATCGTGCCGGGAAGCGCCAGCGACCCGACCTCGCCCGCCTTCTTCCAGACCGCCGTAGGCGACCGCGTGTTGTTCGCCGTCGATCAGGCGACGCTGAGCGTCGAAGCGCAATCGGTGCTTTCGGCGCAGGCGAACTGGTTGAGCACCAACGGGTCTTACTCGGCGATCATCGAAGGCCATGCCGACGAGCAGGGCACGCGGGAATACAACCTCGCGCTTGGTGCGCGCCGTGCGCAGGCCGTGCAGGATTACCTGATCGGGCAGGGCGTTTCGCCCGCGCGCCTGAAAACGATTTCGTACGGTAAAGAGCGCCCGATCCAGGTGTGCTCGGATGAAACCTGCTACTCCCAGAACCGCCGCGCGGTGACGGTGCTTTCGGCGGGCCTCTCTGGCTAAGGAGCCCATGATGCGGCGTTTCCTCCTTTCGGTTGCGGTGCTGGCCCTGACGGGGCCGGCTTTCGCGCAGGATAGAACCCAGACGCTTGCCGATATCCGGCAGGAGTTGACCGTTCTGAACGTGGAAATCCAGAACCTGAAGCGCGAGCTTTCGACGACGGGTGCACCGACCACGCAGACGGTGAGTGGCTCTGTTCTGAGCCGTGTGGATGCGATCGAGGCGCAGATGGTGCGCCTCACCTCGCAGACGGAGGAATTGCAGAACCGTATCGACCGCGTTGTGGCGGACGGGACGAACCGCGTTGGCGATCTGGAGTTCCGTTTGGTCGAGTTGGAGGGGGGCGACCTTTCCAAGCTCGGGCAGACATCGACCCTGGGCGGAGGCGCGATGCCTACGGCAACGCTGGTTGCGCCGGCTGCGGAAACGCAGCCTTCGACGGCACCGGAGCTGGCGGTGGGCGAGCAATCGGATTTCGGGCGAGCGTCGGAGGCGCTCGCCTCGGGTGACTTTCAGGGCGCCGCGAACAAGTTTACGGCCTTCCTTGAGGCCTACCCGGGCTCCCCGCTTACCGCCGAAGCGCAACTGAAGCGCGGCGAGGCGCTGGAGGGGATGATCGACCGGACAGGTGCTGCGCGCGCCTATCTGGAGGCCTTCTCGGTGGCTCCGAGTGGCGATTTCGCACCGGAAGCGCTTTATCGTTTGGGCAATATGCTAGGGCAGTTGAACCAGACGCAGGAAGCCTGTGTGACGCTGACCGAAGTGGGGATGCGCTTCCCGACTTCGCCCGCGGTACAGAAGGCGGAAGAGGCGCGGGCGCGGATCGGGTGCCAGTGACGCGCGAGACGAGCCTCGATCAACGCTTTGCCGAGGCGATGGGCCAGTTATTGGGCCCGCATTTCCCAACAGATATCGGGCTGGCTGTTTCCGGTGGCGGGGACAGTATGGCGATGCTTTACCTCGCCCATAACTGGACGCGGGTTTGGGGCGTGCGGCTTTGGGTGTGCACCGTGGATCACGGGTTGCGCCCCGAAGCGGCGGGCGAGGCGGCAATGGTGGCGCGGGAATGTGCGGCTTTGGGCTGGCCCCATGCGACGTTGAAATGGACGTGGGACGGCCAAGGCAATGTGATGGACCGTGCGCGGCAGGCGCGGCTGGAGTTGATCGATCGTTGGTGCGGGGAAGTGCGGCATGTGCTGATGGCGCATACCGAGGACGATGTGGCCGAGACTTTCGTGATGCGCTTGGCGCGGGGATCAGGGGCTGACGGCCTTGCGGCGATGGATGCTACGCGCCGCTTTTCGGGGATTTTCCCGTGCCCGTCTTTGACGAGCGCCGAGGTTTCGGGGGTTTTACCGCCGAGCAATCCGCCTGGAGAAGGGCGCGCGCTTGGGCCGGAAGGGTTCACCGTTGTCAGGCCCTTGCTCGAAGTGCGACGCGCCGATCTGCGCCATTACCTGCGGGTGTTGCAGGGGCCTTGGGTGGACGATCCGACGAATGATGATCCCGCCTATGAACGCTCGCGTGTGCGGTTGGCTGGAGAGGCTCTGGCGTCGTTGGGCCTTGATGCCGGCACTTTGGCCGGTGCGGCGCGGCGCATGGCGCGGGTGAGCGAGGCTTTGGCGGTGCGCGCGTTGCAGGTTTGGCGCGAGCACGGGCGCGAGGAGATGGCGACGGGCGATTTGCGGATCGCGCGGGACGGGTTTGCCGAAGTCGAGCGGGAAACCCAGATGCGGGTTCTTTCGGCGGCGTTGATGCATGTTTCGGAGGCCGAGTACCCGCCGCGCGAGGCTCCTTTGGAAAGCTTGCTCGATATGCTTCTGGCGGGAGGGCCGGGGACGCTGCATGGCTGTGAGGCCGTGGTGGAGAAAGAGCATATCCGGATTTTCCGCGAATATGCTGAGGTGGCGGAGTGCCGTGCCGGAGTGGAGGAAGGCGCTTTGTGGGACGGGCGCTGGATGATCCGTTGGCAAGAGGCCTATGACGGCTGCGAAGTGCGCGCCTTGGGGCATGAGGGCTGGGTTCAGGCGGGTGAAAAGCCCGAGGGCACGCCGCCCTACAAAGCCGCGCGGAGCCTGCCTGCGGTCTGGGATGGCATGCGACTCATTGCATGTGACGGGATCGGGTTCGGGCCGCAAGGCGCGTTTTCTCTCGCTCCGGGGGGGCGATATTGGACGATGGTGGACCGCTTGGCGCAGAAATTGAAGGCGAACAGGCGTTGATTGATGCGGAATACCGCCACCCGTGTCGATCCGCATTGAACCTGCCGCGCCGATGCCTATCTTGTGGCACAAGTCTCGCCTAATAGGCGCATTACTATACTTCGCGGGAGAACCTTCTTGGGCAACGCACGCAACATTGCATTCTGGGTCATCGTTTTTCTTCTGGTGATCGCCCTTTTCAGCCAGTTCGACGGGGGCGGTTCGACGATGAACAGCCGCGAAGTGAGCTATTCCGATTTCATCAAATCTGTGAACGAAGACCGTGTGAGCCGCGCGACGCTGGACGGCGAGCGTGTGGTGTTCCGTGGCACGGATGGCAAAGATTACACGACGATTGTTCCCTCGGACGCCTCGGTGAGCGATCTTCTGATCGCCAAGGATGTTCCTGTGGCGGCGGAAAGCCAGCAGCAGTCGGGCTTCCAGACGTTTATCCTGTCGCTTCTGCCGTTCCTTCTGCTCATCGGTGTGTGGGTTTATTTCATGAACCGCATGCAGGGCGGGGGTAAAGGCGGCGCGATGGGCTTTGGCAAGTCGCGTGCGAAGCTCCTGACCGAAAAGCATGGCCGCGTGACCTTTGACGACGTGGCAGGCATCGACGAGGCCAAGGAAGAGCTTGAGGAAATCGTGGAATTCCT
>JALQUU010000076.1 GCA_023260655.1 Paracoccaceae bacterium
GATCCTCGCGTCCGGCGCTGAAAAGTCCGGCGTGAAAGCCGCAATCGGCACGGGCAAGGCCCCTGCCGCAGCACAGGAGTAATTCCTCATGGCACACAAAAAAGCTGGCGGTTCATCCCGTAACGGTCGCGACTCCGCTGGTCGCCGCCTCGGCGTTAAGCTCTTCGGTGGCCAAGAGGCTATCCCGGGCAACATCATCGTGCGTCAGCGCGGCACCCAGTGGTGGCCGGGCGAAGGCGTTGGCATGGGCCGCGATCACACGATCTTCGCAACTGTCGAAGGCCGCGTCTCGTTCTCGAAGGGCTTGAAGGGCCGTACCTTCATTTCCGTGCTGCCAGTCGCAGAAGCAGCCGAGTAATCCGGTCTTCAGACTAAAGTCGCGGGGGATCGGGTAAACCGGTCCCCCGCTGCATTTTTTCAGTGCCTTGGCCGGGGGAGGGCCGCGACACTGATAATATCGCGTCAAGATTGCCGTTGTTTTTAGCGTCATCCGGAGGAGAAGGCGCATGGAAGTGAACACAGTTCTGGCTCCACAGCCAACGATCACGACAGACCTGTTCGACCTGCGCCCGCCGCGCGGTTCGGATGCCGGTTTGATCGGCCACTATGCCGGAGACGCCCGCGTTGCAAAGAACACGCGCACCATCCCGCATCCGCTGCCGCCGGGCGCGATCGAGACGATGATTGCCCGCGCGCAAGCGCCGGATCGGGCGGAGTGCCGTTGGGTGCTCGATGGCACGCGTTCGGGCCGGCCGGAAGTGATGGGGTTGATCTCGCTGTCGCGCGTGGATCAAGGCCAGTCCGAGCTGAGCTTCTGGATTGCGCCTGCGTTCTGGAATGCGGGCCTTGCCACTTCGGCCATTCAGGCGCTGATCGATGCCAACCCGCATCGGGCCTCCGCCATGTTCGCGGTGGTCATGCAGGATAATCCGGCCTCGGCGCGTGTCATGACCAACTGCGGCTTCCAGTATCTGGGCGACGCAGAAGCCTACTCGGTCGCGCGTGGCGCGAACGTGCCCACATGGACCTATGCGCGCAAGCTAGGCCAACAACGGAATTGAGCCCTCTCGGCCTATGCGGTATCGGGAGGGGCATTACTTAAGGTCGCCCACATGAAATTCCTCGATCTCGCTAAGGTCTATATCCGCTCCGGTTCCGGAGGCTCGGGCTCGTCGAGTTTCCACCGCGAGAAATTCATCGAATTCGGCGGGCCGGATGGCGGTGACGGTGGCAATGGCGGTTCGGTTTACGCCGAAGCCGTGGACGGGCTGAACACCCTGATCGACTTCCGCTATCAGCAGCACTTCTTCGCCGACAATGGTCGGGGCGGGGCAGGCCGCCAGATGACGGGCGCCAGCGGCAATGACATCGTTTTGAAAGTGCCTGTGGGCACCGAACTCCTCGAAGAGGACGGCGAAACGGTGATCGCGGACCTCACGGCAGTCGGCGAACGCATCCTACTCGCCAAGGGCGGGAACGGCGGCTGGGGCAACCTGCGCTTCAAGACCTCCACCAATCAGGCCCCGCGCAACGCAAACCCCGGCCAGCCGGGTGTTGAACGCACCATCTGGCTGCGCCTGAAGCTCATCGCTGATGCGGGGCTCGTGGGCCTTCCGAACGCGGGCAAATCGACCTTCCTCGCCGCCACGTCGAACGCGAAGCCGAAGATCGCGGATTATCCATTCACCACGCTCCATCCGAACCTGGGCGTCGTCGGCGTGGATAATACCGAATTCGTTCTGGCCGATATTCCGGGCCTCATTGAAGGTGCGTCCGAGGGGCGCGGTTTGGGTGACCTCTTCTTGGGTCATATCGAGCGCTGCGCGGTGCTTCTGCATCTCGTCGATGGCACCTCCGGCACGCTCCTTGAAGATTACCAGACGATCCTGACCGAGCTTGAAGCTTACGGCGCGGGCCTTGCCGAAAAGCCGCGCATCGTGGCTTTGAACAAGATCGACGCGATGGACGATGAAGAGCGCGCCTTCCTCAAAGAGGAATTGGAAGCCATCGTTGGCCACTCCGTGATGATCTGTTCGGGCGTGTCCCGCGAAGGCGTGGACGAGGTGCTGCGCGCTTTGAAGCGACAGATCGACAAGGCCAAACCCCGTGCCGAAAACGAGGATGAAGCATGGCGTCCCTGAGCGCTGCGAAACGTCTGGTTATCAAGATCGGATCTGCCCTTCTGGTGGATCGTGCGAGTGGTTCTTTGAAAGAAGGCTGGTTGAAGGGCCTCGCTGAAGATGTGGCGCGGCTCAGGGCTGGGGGCGCGGATGTGATCCTCGTGTCCTCGGGGTCTATCGCGCTCGGGCGGGGTGTTCTTGGCCTGCCCAAAGGCGCTCTACCACTCGAACAAAGCCAAGCGGCTGCGGCGGTCGGTCAGATCCGGCTGGCGCGCGCCTATGAGGAAGTGCTGGAGCCCCATGGCATCAAGACCGCGCAAATCCTTGTAACGCTTGAAGATTCCACCGATCGCCGCCGTTATCTGAACTCGCGCGCCACGATGGAAACCCTGCTTTCCTTGGGCGTGGTGCCGATCGTCAACGAGAACGATACCGTCGCCACGGACGAAATCCGCTACGGCGATAACGACCGTCTGGCCGCGCAAGTGGCTGTCACCATCGGTGCGGACCAGTTGGTGCTGCTCTCCGATGTGGACGGGTTCTATTCCGCCAACCCGCATACCAATACCACTGCCAAGCGGTTTGACGTGGTCGAGAAGATCACCCCTGCCATTGAGGCCATGGCCGGAGACGGCGTTTCGGGCGTGTCGAAAGGCGGCATGATCACCAAGCTGATGGCGGCGAAAACCGCAACGGCGGGGGGCTGCGCGCTCTGCATCACCGAAGGCTCCACCCTGCGGCCCTTGCAGGCCTTGGAAGATGGTGCCGCCTGCACGTGGTTTCTGCCGCAACTCGACCCGCAACTGGCCCGCAAGCGCTGGATCGGGGCGATGAAGCCGAAGGGCGAGATCACGCTGGATGCGGGCGCGGCAAAGGCGCTCGGCGACGGCAAAAGCCTTTTGCCTGCGGGTGTCACAGATGTGAAGGGCCGCTTCGGGCGGGGCGATCCGGTGGCGATCCTGTCTCCCGAGGGGCACAAATTGGGGCAGGGGCTTTGCCGCTACACCGCTGACGAGGCCCAAGCCATCAAAGGGCACCGTTCGGACCGGATCGAAGCCATTCTGGGCTATCCGGGCCGCGCTGCGATCATCCACCGCGATGATATGGCGCTCTGAGACCGAGACGATAAGAGGCGTGCAATGACCAGTGAAATCACCCAGCAAATGAAAGCCATCGGTGCAGCGGCCCGTAAAGCGGCGGCAGAATTGGGCTTCGCTTCGGCGGAACGCAAACACGCGGCTTTGATCGGTGCGGCTGAAGCCGTTTGGGCGAACCGCCAAGCCATTATCGACGCGAATTGCGAAGATCTGGTTTACGGCGAAGAAAAAGGCCTCAGCTCCGCCATGATGGACCGCCTGATGCTCGACGAGGCGCGCATCCGTGGCATCGTTGACGGGTTGAAAGCTGTTGCCGCGCAGAAAGATCCCGTGGGCGAGGTTATGGCCGAATGGTCGCGTCCGAACGGGCTGAACATCCGCCGCGTGCGCACGCCTCTGGGTGTGGTCGGCGTGATCTATGAAAGCCGCCCGAACGTGACCGCCGATGCCGGCGCGCTCTGCCTCAAGGCCGGAAACGCGGTAATTCTGCGCGGCGGTTCGGAATCCTTCCATTCGTCGCGTGCGATCCATGCTTGCCTCGTGGAGGGGTTGAAATCCGCAGGCCTCCCCGAAGCCGCGATCCAGCTCGTGCCCACCCGCGACCGTGCGACCGTCTCCGAGATGCTGGCGATGGTCGAGCATATCGACGTGATCGTGCCGCGTGGTGGCAAAGGGCTTGTCGGGCTCGTGCAGCGCGAGGCGCGGGTGCCTGTCTTCGCGCATCTCGAAGGCATTGTGCATATCTATGTGGATCGTGACGCCGATCTGGAAAAGGCGCGCCGCGTGGTGCTGAACGCGAAAACCCGCCGCACGGGCATTTGCGGCGCGGCAGAGTGCCTGCTGATCGACTGGCAGTTCTACACCAAACATGGCGGCATCCTGATCGAAGACCTGCTGAAAGCGGGTGTCGAAGTGCGTGCGGAAGGCGAATTGCAGAAGGTCGCGGGCACGGTGAAGGCCAATGCCGATGACTTCGGGCATGAATTCCTCGACAAGATCATCGCGGCGAAACTCGTCGATGGTGTTGATGCGGCGATCGACCATATCCGCACCTTCGGCTCGCAACACACCGATGCCATTCTCACCGAGAACGATGCGACGGCGGACACCTTCTTCCAGCGCCTCGACAGCGCGATCCTGATGCGAAACGCATCCACGCAATTCGCGGATGGCGGCGAGTTCGGCATGGGCGCGGAGATCGGGATTGCTACGGGCAAGTTGCACGCGCGCGGGCCTGTGGGCGCCGAGCAGCTTACTTCGTTCAAATATCTCGTGGTCGGAGACGGCGCGATCCGGAGTTGAGGCTCAGAACCGGATCGTGACCTTCGCCGCGTCGATGCTGGAGAGGAGGGCGCGGCCCGTATCTCGCAGGAGAAGCGGTAGAAGCGCGAATTGCACATCGCTCGGGGTAACTTCGCTATGCGGTGCCACGGCTGCGAGATTGTCCCAAAGCGCCTGATCCACCTTCAGCCGCTCACCCGTGCCCCCGATGCACCATTCCTCGCCATCGTGTGAGATGGTGATCTGGCCACCGTAGGGAAGCGCCGCCTCGACACATTGCAGCGCCAGAAACGCGAGCCGCACCTCGCCACGTTCCATCGCCGTTGTGAGCCTCCAGTGAACCTTCACACGCCGATCCCTGTAGAGCCCTTCCAGAAGGGAGGTCACTTCGTCGCGCCCCACCATCTGGCCCGCCACGGCCAGCCCGTAGGCGATATGGAAAAACAGGATGCGAAGTCGTGCCGCACAACGCTTTCGGTGATGAGTTGGATCTCCGGCTCGTCGAGCGTGTTCGTCATCTGGATCAATTCCAGGCCATTGCCGACTGCCCCTACCGGGCTAATCAGGTCATGACAGATGCGGGAGCCTATCAAGGCCACGAGATTGGCTGTATCAGGTTTCAAAAGTCGCCTCCCGAAAGGAACATCATGGCCGATTTGAACGCGATACTGGCACCCGGAATGCTCGTGCGCCACCCGGATCGCCCGGATTGGGGCGTGGGGCAGGTGCAATCGAATGTCGCGGGCAGGATCACCGTCAACTTTCCTGACGAAGGAAAAGTAGTGTTCGATGCATCCCGTATTACGCTCCTTCCGGTCTTTGATGCCACCTAGGGGTTAATAAGAGGTTAGCAATTAGGGTCGCCGCGCCAAATCGGTTGCCAACAGCCCTGCCGCTGCCTAAACCCCTGAAAAGCTTTATCGAGGCTTCGCATGTCTGAGCGCCCCGCGCCGAAATTCAAGACCCGTCTCGCCCGCTCTGAGGCAGACATTCGCGCCGCGCAAGCGTTGCGTTATCAGGTCTTTGTGCGCGAATTGGGCAGTTCCGGCGAAGGCGTGGACCACGAGCAGGGTCTCGAAACCGACTGGTTCGATCCCTATTTCGATCATCTTCTCCTGACCGATGAGGCGCGTGGCGGCGCTGTTGTGGGGGTTTATCGGATCGCCACCGAAGCGCAGGCGCTCGCGGCGGGCCGGTTTTACACCGATGACGAATACGATCTGGCCCCGCTTCTGGCTTCTGGGCGGCGCTTGCTCGAATTGGGGCGTTCCTGCCTCCTGCCCGAATACCGGGGCGGGCAAGCGATGTTCCACCTCTGGTCTGCCTTGGCGGCCCATGTGGCCGAGCATCAGGTGGAGGTTCTTTTCGGAACAGCCTCGTTCCATGGAACAGATGTGGCAAAACATGCTGCCGCACTTTCGCTTCTCCATGACAGCCACCTTGCACCCGAAGCGATCCGCGTGCGTTCGCGGACCTATCAGCCGATGGATCTGGTGCCTGCCGCCGAGATCGACCGACCCGCCGCCATGCGCGGTGTTCCCGCGCTGATCAAAGCCTATCTGCGCTTGGGCGGAACCGTGGGGGATGGCGCTTTCATCGATCACGCCTTCAATACAATCGACGTCTGCCTCCTGCTCGACACCGAGAAAATGAATGCCCGCCAAGCCGGCATTTACCAGAAGGGCCAAACATGACCGCGTGGGACGATCCGGCGCTTTATCCCAGGGAAAAGCCATTGAGCGTCTGGGGGGTGTTGAGGGCCTTGCGGCGCGGCCTGCCCTTGGCGCTACTCGTGTTCGGTTGCCTCGGCATCCTCCTCCTCGTGCGCCTGATTGAGCGCCCGATCCACGGCCTGCGCCGCCCCTGGACGCCCTATATCACCCAGTTCGTCTGCCGGAACGCCTTCCGCATCCTCGGGATCGGGTTCTCCACCCAAGGCCAGCGGATGGAGTTGAAAGGGGCAGTGGTGGCCAATCATGGCTCGTGGCTCGACATCTTCACGCTGAACGCCACGAAGCGCGTCTATTTCGTCTCGAAATCGGAAGTCGCGAACTGGCCGGGTATCGGTTGGCTGGCGCGGGCAACGGGCACGGTTTTCATCAATCGCGACCCGCGTGAGGCGAAAGAGCAGAAGGAGATCTTCGAAGCGCGGCTTCTGGCCGGGCACAAGCTTCTGTTCTTCCCCGAAGGCACATCCACAGATGCGCGCCGCGTTATTCCTTTTAAATCAACGCTTTTCGAGGCGTTCTTCACAGAAGGTTTGCGCCACGAAATGCATATCCAGCCGGTCACGGTTGTCTATAAGGCCCCGAAAGGCGAAGACCCGCGATTTTACGGCTGGTGGGGCGATATGGATTTCGCGCCGCATCTGGTTAAGGTTCTGGGATCGAAGCGACAGGGGTCGATTAATCTGATCTACCACGATCCGGTGCGCGTGGACGACTTCGCAAACCGTAAGAGCCTTGCCGCCTATTGCGAAGCCGTTGTGCGCGGGGGCCTGCCCTTTACGGGCTGACCCGAGTTTTAGCCCATCGCCGCAATGAGTTTCTTCAGCGCCGCAGCGGCGTCGTCCTGCCGCCAGATTTCTTCACCGATGGCAAAGAAGTCCGTCATCGGGGCAAGGGTGCGTATCAGCGCCTCGTCAAGGCCCGCTTCCGCAACCACCGGAATCTCGATCATTTCCGACCACCAGCCGAAAAGATCCTGATCGGCCAGCGCGCCCGACCCCAGCGAGCCGCCAACAGGCCCTAAGGCCACATAATCGGCACCCGCTTCGCCCGCGCCAATGCCTTCATGGCGCGAGGCACCGCAGAAGGCGCCAACGATGGCGTCTGCGCCCAGATCTTTGCGCACAGTGCGCACCGAACGCGCGCCATCGGTGAGGTGCACTCCATCAAGCCCCAACCGCTCGACCATGAGCACATGGGTCTCGATCACTAGAGGCACATCACGGGCATGGGCCACTTCACGCAGCGCATCGCCTGCGCGCAGGATCTTGTCCTCGTCGCGGGTGGCCAGCGCCATGCGCAGGCACGCTACTTCGGCGGAATCGAGCACTTTGGCGAGGCGCGTCGGGAAAACGTCCAGATCCAGTTCGGGTGGCGTCACAAGGTAGATTTGCGGCTTGTCGGCTTCAGACATGGCACCCTCCGTCGGTTTCCGGCTCCCTAGCGCGATTTTGGGGCCATTGCTAGGGCATTGGCGTGATCGCATGAGGTGAAGCCCTTTCCCCCAGAAGCCACACGGGGTAAACGCGCGGCAAAGGAGACTCCATGCCCACAGACACGCCCCAACCCGCCTTTGTGCTCGTGCGCCCGCAGATGGGCGAGAACATCGGTGCCGCTGCCCGCGCCATGTGGAACTTCGGCCTCGACCGGATGCGCGTCGTTGGCCCCCGCGATGGCTGGCCCAACCCGCGCGCCGTGGCTTTGGCCTCCGGGGCAGGGCGGTTGCTCGACGAAGCGATGCTCACCGACGATCTCGAACCCGCACTGGCCGATGCGACCTATGTCTTCGCCACCACCGCGCGTGGCCGTGGCCTGACGAAGCCCATCTTCACCCCCGAAGAAGCGATGGCGCAAGCCCGCAAGATCATCGACGCGGGCGGCAAGGTCGCTGTCATGTTCGGCCCCGAACGCGCAGGGCTCGAAAACGAGGACGTGATCCGCGCCAATGCGATCATCACGGTTCCGGTGAACCCCGAGTTCTTCTCGCTCAACCTCGCGCAATGCGTGCTTCTGATGGCCTATGAATGGCGCCGCACCTCGGCCCCTTCGGCCCCCATGGTGATGGAATTCGGCGGCACCGAGCCTGCCACAGGCGAGGAAGTCGAACATCTCGCCAAGCATTACGAAGACCGGATGGAAGAAGCGGGCTTCTTCTGGCCGGAAGACAAAGCCCCCAATATGAAGCTCAATCTCCGCAATATGTGGAGCCGGATGCCGCTGACACGTGCCGATGTGCAAATGCTGCATGGC
>JALQUU010000077.1:0-280 GCA_023260655.1 Paracoccaceae bacterium
GGGCATCGCCCAAACTGGCACAGGCAAAACCGCCAGCTTCACGCTGCCGATGATCACGCTCCTCGCCAAAGGCCGCGCACGCGCCCGTATGCCGCGCAGCCTCGTCCTTTGCCCGACCCGCGAACTCGCTGCGCAGGTCGCCGAGAACTTCGACACCTACACTAAGCACCTGAAGCTCACCAAAGCGCTTCTGATCGGTGGTGTCTCCTTCAAGGATCAAGACGCGCTCATTGACCGTGGCGTCGATGTGCTGATCGCCACCCCCGGCCGCCTCCTTGAC
>JALQUU010000077.1:290-8285 GCA_023260655.1 Paracoccaceae bacterium
GATCTTCGGCGGCGTCGGCATGAACCCGCAGATCAACGCGCTACAGAAGGGCGTCGACATCCTGGTCGCCACGCCGGGCCGCCTGCTCGACCTCATGGGACAGGGCCATGTCCGCCTCGACCGGGCCGGCCACCTGGTCTTGGACGAAGCCGACCGGATGCTCGACATGGGCTTCATCCCCGATATCGAACGCATCTTCTCGCTCACGCCCTTCACGCGCCAGACCCTCTTCTTCTCGGCCACGATGGCTCCGGAAATCGAGCGCGTCACCAATACCTTCCTCTCGAACCCCGAGCGGATCGAAGTGGCGCGTCAGGCCACCACCTCCGAGACCATCGAACAGGGCGTCGTCTTCTTCACCGCCTCGCGCCGCGACAAGGAAGCCAGCGAGAAGCGTGCGCTTCTCCGTGCCTTGATCGACGCCGGAGGCGATGCTTGCACCAACGCGATCATCTTCTGTAACCGCAAAACGGACGTCGATATCGTCGCCAAGTCTTTGCAGAAATACGGCTACAACGCCGCGCCGATCCATGGCGATCTCGACCAGTCGCAGCGTATGCGTACGCTCGATGGCTTCCGTGACGGATCGGTTCGCTTCCTCATCGCGTCCGATGTGGCAGCTCGCGGCCTCGATATTCCCTCGGTGAGCCACGTCTTCAACTACGATGTGCCAAACCACGCTGAGGATTATGTGCACCGCATCGGCCGTACCGGCCGCGCAGGGCGCAAAGGCAAGGCGCTTACGCTCTGGACCAAGCGCGACGAGAAGTATTTCGACGCCATCGAAAAGCTCGTCCAGAAAGAAATCCCGCGCCTCGGCCTGCCCGAAGGCCTCTCCGAGAAAATCGGCGAAAGCAGCGCCAGCCGTGGTGCCCCCGAGCGCGCCTCCTCCGGTAAATCCTCCGAGCGTCGTGGCCGAGGCGATCGCCGTCGCCGTGGTGACAAACCCGAGAAGGAACAGGTCACGGAGGTCGTTGAAACCGCAGAGGCCTCTCAGGCAGATGTGGTTGAAGCGCCGCAAGCAGAAGCCCCCCGCGAAGAAACACGTCGTGAAGACAACCGCCGCGACGATAGCCGCCGGAACGAGCAACCCCGCTCCGAGCGCAACGAAGGTGGCCGCCATGACGAGCGCCGTGACCGGAACCGTGACCGTCATGATCGCAACCGTGATCGCGACGAAAAGGTTATTGGCCTTGGCGATCATCTGCCGGAATTCATCGCGCTGAGCTTCGAACAGCGCCGCGCGGGATAAGGCAAATCAGCCGCGCAAGCGGCTGATCCCTCCAAGAACGACAGTCACGATCACCAGCGCCATTGCCAACGTCAAAAGCCCGAACTTCGCGGCGGCGGCGCTTGAATAGGCCATGGCGACCGCTTGGGAAATCGCCTCCGGCTTTGCCAGCATCACGAACGAGATCAGGTTCTCCAAAGCGTCGAAGCTTGCACCAGCGATGCCTGATAGGGCCGCCAGCGCACCAACACGCCGTCCCCAGCTTCCCGCTTTCCCGATCCGTGCCACCAGCGTTCCGAGAAACAGCGAAAGCGCGATCACCGAAGCGATAAAACCGAAATCGATGAACTGGGTCTTCCAGTACGTGCCGAGCGTGTCCGCCTCCGACATCACCGCATAATAGCCTTCCAGTTTTTCTGCACTGAAGGCGAGTTGGCCCGTGGCGTAATCGACCGGATATTTCGACGCCGCATAGCTTTGATCCAGCAGCGATTTAACCGCCTGAAAAGTTCCAAAGGCCACGGCTGTCAGACCAAAATGATAAATCGGTTTCAAATTCAAAATGCGCGTAAACATGCGACTCTCCATTTACATTCCATGGAATGTTTTTTACATTCCTCGGAATGGAAGTCAACGCAAAAAACCCAAACATCCCTCTCCCCGCCCGTTTGGGGGTCCAGATGGGGATCGCAAGCCAGCTCTATTCAGGGCTCATGCATCGTTTGCTCGAACCCCGCGGGCTGACCTACGGTCAGTTCACCGTCCTCTTGCATTTGCTCCGCAGGCAAAGCCCCACCCGCCTCACCAGCATCTGCAATGCGGTCGAGCTTAATCAGCCCGCGGTTACGAAGGTTATTCAGAAGTTCCAGCAACTCGGATGGATCACCACCCTGCCCGACCCGCAGGATCAACGCGGGCGGCTGATCGAAATCAGCGCCGAAGGCCACGCGCAGGCGATCCGCATCCAGCAATCTTTTGGACCGGTCTTTGAAGAACTCATGCGGGGCTGGAGCGCCGACGAGGTGGAAACCCTCATCGGCGGCCTTACCGTACTCTGCTCACGCCTTGACGCCCTGAAAGGCCCGTCGCGCTAGGCTCAGCTCAGGCGGCTGATCACGGTGGTCACTTCCACCTTCTTGCCGATCTCTTCGAGCGTCAATGTGCGGACAACCCGCTTGATGCCTTCCTCAAGCTTGTCGTCATCGGCCCGCACCTTGCCCGGTGTGCGGCGCAGCCATTGGTCGATATCCTCTTCCAACACGTCCACCAGAGCCGCACGGCTGCGGCCCACTTCCGCCAAGCCACGGATCTCGCACCATGGTTCGCCAAGCGGCTCGTCGTTCTCGTCGAGAATGACGTTCACCATCACGAGCCCGTTCAACGCCATGCGGATACGCTCGCGGATCACACCGTCGAGCGCGCCCACCTGCATCGAGCCATCCAGATAGGTGCGGCCGGTTTCCACGAACCCCGCCACTTCCGGTGCCTTGCCCTGAAGCGCAAGCATCGTGCCGTTCACAGCCACGACCGAATACATCCCCTTCTCGGCCCCGAGGCGCGCGTGTTCGCGCAGATGGCGGTGCTCGCCATGCATCGGCACAAGCATATCCGCTTTCACAAGTTCATGCATCGCTTCCAGATCGGGGCGGTTCGCGTGGCCGGAAACGTGATACTTCCCGCCCCCATCATCCACCACATCCACCCCCTTCTCGGAGAGCTGGTTCATGATCCGGATCACACCGCGCTCGTTGCCCGGAATGGTTTTCGAGGAAAACAGGAACAGATCCCCGTCTTTCAACTCGATCCCGTTATAGCGCCCCGACGCCAGTTGCGCCGAAGCCGCGCGGCGTTCGCCCTGGCTGCCCGTCACGATCAGCATCAGGTTCTCGCGCGGGATTTCAGCCGCTTGTTCGGACGAGATCACCTTCGGAAAACCGGTCAATACACCCGTTTCAACAGCCGCTTCAATTATCCGGCGCATCGCGCGCCCCATGAGGCAGATCGAGCGCCCTGCCCGTTCGCCAGCCTCTGCCAGCGTCTTCAAGCGCGCGACGTTAGAGGCGAATGTGGTAGCCACAACGGCCCCCTTCGCATTGGCAACCAATTCCTGAATGGCTGGTCCGAGCGAGGCTTCCGAACGCCCCGGCAAAGGCGAGAACACGTTCGTCGAGTCGCACATCAGGGCCTTCACGCCACCTTTCGCGGCCTCCAGCCAAAGCTCCCGATCAAAGGCCTCGCCCACAACAGGCGTCTCGTCGAGCTTGAAGTCACCCGAGTGGATCACCTTGCCCGCAGGCGTCTCGATCAGGAGTCCCGCACTTTCAGGGATCGAATGCGAGATCGGCAGGAAGCTCACCGTAAACGGCCCCGCCTTCACGCTTTCAGGGAACTTACCAACGGTCTTGATCACTTTCGGATCATGCCCGCCGTCCTGCATTTTGTGGCGGCCCAGATTGGCGGTGAACGCGCGCGCATAGATCGTGGGCTTGCCCAGAGCTTCCCAGTGGTGCGCGATGGCACCAATATGGTCTTCATGCCCGTGGGTGATGAACACCGCCTCGATCTGGTCTGCACGCTCGGCCAGCCAAGAAACATCCGGCAGGATCAGGTCCACGCCCGGCGTGCCGTCCATATCCGGGAAGGTCACGCCCAGATCGACCACGATCAAGCGTTCCTGATCGGGGTGGCCATAGCCATAAACGTAGCAATTCATCCCGATCTCCCCCGCGCCACCGAGAGGGAGATAGATCAGCCGTTCAATGCTCATGCGTTGCCTTGGTCCTTGTTGTATTGATGGATGACCGTCAGGCCATGGATCGTCAGATCGTCTTCGATCTGGTCAAATAGCACATCGGAAGCGCCGAACAACGATGCAAGCCCCCCTGTGCCAATAATACGCATTTCTCGAGCACGTTCCGCTTTGATCCGCGTGCAGATTTCCTTCACGAGGCCCACATAGCCCCAGAAAATCCCCGCCTGCATGCAAGCCACCGTATTGGTGCCGATCACGGCTTGCGGTTTGGAGATGTCCACATGCGGCAAGGCCGCTGCCGCCATATGCAAGGCTTCGAGCGACAGGTTCACACCCGGCGCAATCACGCCGCCCACATAGGCCCCGTCATCGTCCACGACGTCAAAGGTCGTTGCAGTGCCGAAATCCACTACGATCAGGTTGCCGCCATGGCGATCATAGGCCCCGGCAGCGTTCACCAAACGGTCCGGCCCCACTGTGGTGCCTTGATCCACGCGCGGCATCTTCGGCAACAGGCAGTCGGGCTTTCCCACGACCAAGGGGCGGCAATTAAAGTAACGATCCGCCAGCACACGCAGGTTGAACACCACGCGTGGCACGGTCGAGGAAATGATCAACGCATCGATGTTCATCGGGATTTTCTGGTGCTCAAGCAGCGTCGAGAGCCAGACGAAATACTGGTCCGCCGTGCGTTGGTGCTCGGTCGCGGTGCGCAGGGTACACAGGATGTTCGCCCCGTCCCAGATCGAGAACACCGTATTCGTGTTGCCAGTATCGATACAGAGCAGCATCGCCGCCTCCCCTAGAAATACACGTCTGCCGCAGGCAGAACCACGCGGCCTTCGACCGAGGCCAGAACCAGATTGCCAGCATCATCCACGGTTTCAAACCGCCCGAAATAGGTGTCGCGCATGGTTTTTGCCGTGATTTCCTCGCCCAACCGGGCCGCATGCGAGAGCCACGCGCGCCGGATCGGGGCAAAGCCATGGATGCGGAACTGGGCCTCCCACTTGGCGAAGGCCCCTGCCAACGCCTCAAGAAAGGCTTCCGGGCCCACCTCGATCTCTGTTTCTCCGGCCACCGACACAGGCCGCACTGCACCTGCTTCCACAGCCTCCACAGGGGGCGACGCGATCAGGTTCACCCCGATCCCGACGATCAAAAGCCCGCCCACGCTTTCCAGCAGAATGCCCGCCACCTTGCCGCCGTTCAGCAGCACATCGTTCGGCCATTTCAACGAAAGGCTCGCGCGGTCGCCGATAAAGCTCTCCAGCGCATCCCTGAGCGCCATTGACCCCACGAAAGAACGGAGCGCCAACTGGTCCGGCGCATCGCCAAGGCGCATCGCCAGAGAGGCCGCGAAGTTGCCCTTCGGGTTGACCCACGCGCGCCCACGCCGCCCACGCGCCGCCGTTTGCTCAAGGGCCAGAATCCACGTGGGGGCGGATAGCTCCGCCCCCATGCGTTGTGCTTCACTCATCGTGCTATCGACCTGCGCCAGAATGCGGCGGTCGTAGCCCTCGGGCCAAGCGGTCACTGCACCAGCGTCGCAGCCGCTGCCGCCGCCGCGCCTTCGATCCCGAAGAGGTTGACCACCCCGAAGAGCATCGCTGCCGCGGAGCCCATCAGGAAAACCCAGAGGATCGGCGAGCGGTTGGCCTGCAGCGTTTCGCCTTCCTGACCGAAGTACATGAAGAAGACGATGCGGAGGTAATAGAACGCACCGATCACGGAAGCGATCACGCCAGCAATCGCCAGCCACGCAAGGCCCGCGTCATAGGCCGCGCGCAGCACGTAGAACTTGCCGAAGAAGCCCACCAGCGGCGGAACACCTGCGAGCGAGAAAAGCAAGATCAGCATCGCCAGTGCACGACCCGGCTCAGCCCGCGCATAGAGATTAAGCGAACGGATATCGGTCACAGGCGCGCCGTCGCGTTCCATCGAGAGGATGAAGGCGAAGGTGCCGATGTTCATGGTGATGTAGATCGCCATGTAGATCAGCAGTGCCTGAACCCCGAACTGGGTGCCAGCTGCTAGGCCCATCAGCGCATAGCCCATGTGAGCAATCGACGAATAGGCCATCAGACGCTTGATATTGGTCTGGCCAATCGCCGCAATCGCGCCGAGGAACATCGACAGCACCGAGATCAGTGCGATCACTTGGCCCCAGTCGCCGGTCACGCCGCCAAAGGCGTCATGCATCAGGCGCGCGAAAAGGCCCATGGCCGCCATCTTGGGCGCCGTGGCGAAGAAGGCGGTCACCGGCGTCGGCGAACCTTCGTAAACGTCCGGCGTCCACATGTGGAACGGCACTGCGGAAACCTTGAACGCGAGGCCCGAGATCATGAACACGAGACCAAGGAGCAGCCCGAGCGAAGTATGCCCCTCGCCTGCCGCTGCGATGATGCCCGAGAAGAGCGTCGTGCCCGAATAACCGTAAACGAGCGATGCACCGTAAAGCAGCAAGCCCGAGGAAAGAGCGCCCAGCACGAAGTACTTTAGGCCAGCTTCGGTCGAGCGCGCAGAGTCGCGGCGGAGCGATGCCACCACGTAAAGCGCGAGCGACTGCAGTTCGAGGCCCATGTAGAGCGCGATCAGGTCACCAGCAGAAACCATCATCATCATACCAATGACCGACAGCACCACCAGCACCGGATACTCGAAGCGAAGAAGCCCGCGACGCGCCATATATTCCTGGCTCATCACCAGAACCGCCGCACCCGACAGGAGGATCGCCACCTTGGCAAAGCGCGCGAAACCGTCGTCGTTGAACATGCCGCCGAAGGCCACGTTATCGCCGTGGCCCGTCAACGCGATATAGGCGCCGAGCACCAGCATAAGCGCCGCTGCGGCCCAAGTCAGAAGGCCCGCCACGCGGTCTTTGCCAGTGTAAACCGCCGCCATCAGCCCACCCATGGCAAAGAGGGCGAGAATGATTTCCGGCAGGATGATGTTGAGATCAGCCGAGGTCATGTCTTTCTCCTCAATGCTTCGGGGCTTCGGCCACAGCGGTCGAGACGCCTGCCTCGGCCAGAGCCGTATCATAGTTGGAAATCAGTGCTTCCACCGACGGACCGATCAGATCGGTCACGGCAGCCGGATAAACACCGAGGTAAAGCGTCATGACGATCAGCGGCGCGAAGATCCACTTCTCGCGGCGGGTCATGTCGTTGATGGTTTTTAGCGCTTCCTTGATCAGGTCGCCGAACACCACGCGGCGATAGAGCCAGAGCGCATAGGCCGCCGAGAAAATCACGCCGGACGTGGCAATCGCCGCCACCCAGGTGTTTTCCTGGAAAATCCCCATCAGCGTCAGGAATTCGCCCACGAAGCCCGAGGTCCCCGGAAGGCCCACGTTCGCCATGGTGAAGAACATGAACACAAGCGCATAGGCCGGCATCCGGTTCACAAGGCCGCCATAGGCGTCGATGTCACGGGTGTGCATCCGATCATAGATGACGCCCACGCAAAGGAAGAGCGCGCCGGAGATGAAGCCGTGCGAGAGCATCTGGAAGATCGCGCCGTCGATACCCTGCTGGTTTGCTGCAAAAATCCCCATGGTCACATAGCCCATGTGCGCAACCGACGAATAAGCGATGAGCTTCTTAATGTCTTCCTGCACCAGAGCGACCAGCGAGGTGTAGACGATCGCGATCGCCGACATCCAGAGCACCAGCGGCGTCAACACATCCGCACCCACCGGGAACATCGGCAGCGAGAAGCGCAGGAAGCCATAGCCGCCCATCTTCAGAAGGATCGCGGCCAGAACCACCGAGCCCGCCGTCGGCGCTTGAACGTGTGCATCAGGCAACCAGGTGTGCACCGGCCACATCGGCATCTTCACCGCAAAAGAGGCGAAGAAGGCGAGGAACAGAAGCGTCTGCATGCCACCGACGATCTGGATCCCGAGGATCGAGAAATCCTCCGAGCCAAAGCGATGCACCATCAGCTTGGTGATATCCGTCGTGCCTGCATCCGCATACATCGCCACCATCGCCACCAGCATCAGCAC
>JALQUU010000078.1:0-7809 GCA_023260655.1 Paracoccaceae bacterium
GGTGCGTCCACCATTGATCATCGTGAGTATCAAAACTTCCAACAGATACTTTGAAAACGGGAATGTTGACACCTGCCGCCAGCAATTCACAAACTTTGCTGAGTTGCTGACCTAAGTCACCGCGCCCAAAGTCAAAGCGTTTGTTTGAACTTGAAAGTTTAGCTGAAAGCTTCTGTAAACGCTCACGGTTTTTATCTCTTGTGTCCAAAAGTTCGCCAAGCAAGTCACTACCACTTTTCGAAATGGATAAACTTGAACCCGCAGATTTTTTCAAGTTCAGTAAGTTGTGGTTGAGGGCGTCGGGTCCTAGAAAACCATCCAGCCCACCTGAAAAAATTTCACCTGCATTATCAAGAAACATGGCTTTAGCATCAGAGCTTAATTCCTCGGCAATTATATCTAATGGATCAACAAGCCAACCTGTACGTCCATTAGATTTTCCATCTCCTCCACGCTCCCAGAGTTCTATCGACCGAAAATGTGACAGAATAGGATGAGGATAACCGAGCCCTTGGACGATTTTAACTTCTCCGCGTTCAGCACTTCACCCAGCCGCCGCCCCGCTTCACCGAGGCCACCCTCGTGAAGCGCATGGAAGAGCTCGGCATCGGCCGCCCCTCCACCTACGCCTCTGTGCTCTCCACCATCGTCGATCGCGAATATGTGAAGAAGGAAAAGAACCGCCTCCTCCCCGAGGACAAGGGCCGGATCGTCACCATTTTCCTGATGAACTTCTTCAAGCGCTACGTGGAATACGATTTCACCGCCGATCTCGAAGAAGAGCTTGATGACGTCTCGGCAGGCAGCCGCGACTATAAAGATCTCCTCGCCCGCTTCTGGCGCGATTTCTCGGCGGCGATCTCGGAAACCTCCGAACTTCGCATCACCGAAGTGCTCGACAAGCTCGACGAGGCCCTCGCGCCCACCCTCTACCCGCCGCGCGCCGATGGCACCGATCCGCGCTCTTGCCCCACCTGCGGCGCAGGCCGCCTGCACCTGAAAACCTCCCGCACCGGTGGGTTCGTCGGTTGCTCGAACTACCCCGAATGCCGCTACACCCGCCCCATCGGCGGCGACCCCGAAGAACAGGGCGACCGCGTCTTGGGCGAGATTGACGGCGTGGAAGTCACCCTGCGTTCGGGCCGCTTCGGCCCCTATGTGCAAAAGGGCGAAGCCACCACCGAAGTGCCGAAACCACCGCGCGCCTCGCTGCCGAAAGGCTGGGCACCCGATGCGATGGACCTCGAAAAGGCCCGGCAACTCCTCGACCTGCCCCGCGAAATCGGCCCGCACCCCGAAGATGGCCAGATGATCGAAGCGGGTATCGGCCGCTTCGGCCCCTATGTGAAACACGGCTCAACCTACGCGAATCTCCGCGAAGTGGACGAGGTCTTCACCATCGGCATTAACAGAGCGGTCGATGCCATCGCCCAGAAAGCCGCCCGTGGCGCGGCCCGTGGTGCTGCTGCCAAACCCTTGAAAGAGCTTGGCGATCACCCCGATGGCGGCGCAATCCAGGTGCTCGACGGCCGCTATGGCCCCTATGTGAAGTGGGAAAAGGTTAACGCCACGATCCCGAAAGGCACCGATCCCGAAAGCGTCACCATGGAACAGGCGCTCGAATGGATCACCGCCAAGGCAGGGGCAAAGGGCAAGAAGAAAGCCGCACCCAAGAAGGCAGCCGCAAAGGCTCCGGCGAAGAAAGCCGCTGCCAAGAAACCGGCAGCCAAGAAAGCCGCGCCGAAGAAGGCCGCCGCCAAGAAAACCGCTGAATAAGGCCCTTCGGGGGGTAATTCTACGTATTGGCCTTCCGTCTTCCCAAAGGTAAGAGTCGCGCCCATCCGGGCGGGGCTCTTCGGCCCCCTCCGCACCTGACCTGATGCATCACGGGGACAAGGGGACCTGACCGCATGAACAAGATTTATCCCAACGCCGCCGCAGCCCTCGACGGGCTTCTCTCGGACGGCCTTCTGATCGCAGCAGGCGGCTTCGGCCTCTGCGGCATTCCCGAACTTCTGCTCGCCGCCATCCGCGAGTCGGGCGTCAAAGACCTGACCTTCGCGTCGAACAACGCGGGCGTCGATGATTTCGGCATCGGCATTCTCCTGCAAACCAAGCAGGTGAAGAAGATGATCTCGTCCTACGTGGGCGAAAACGCCGAATTCATGCGCCAGTATCTCTCGGGCGAGCTCGAGATCGAGTTCAACCCGCAAGGCACACTGGCCGAGCGCATGCGCGCCGCAGGGGCCGGCATCCCCGGTTTCTACACCAAAACCGGTGTGGGCACCGTGATCGCCGATGGCAAAGAGCACAAAGACTTCAACGGCCAGACCTACATCCTCGAAACCGGCATCTTCGCCGATGTTTCGATCATCAAAGCCTGGAAAGCCGATACC
Source organism: Paracoccaceae bacterium (assembly GCA_023260655.1). GTDB lineage: Bacteria > Pseudomonadota > Alphaproteobacteria > Rhodobacterales > Rhodobacteraceae > UBA9554. The sequence continues at coordinate 2,397 of JALQUU010000078.1, forward strand.
ACCGGCAACCTGATCTTCCGCAAGACCGCGCGTAACTTCAACGTGCCCGCCGGCATGTGCGGCCGCGTCTGCGTCGCCGAAGTGGAAGAAATCGTTCCCGCAGGTTCACTTGATCCCGATCACATCCACCTGCCCGGCATCTACGTGCACCGCCTCATCCAGGGCGATCACGAGAAGCGGATCGAACAGCGCACCACGCGCAAGAAAGCGTAAGGAGCAACATCATGGCTTGGGACCGCAACCAGATGGCCGCCCGCGCGGCAAAAGAACTCAAAGACGGCATGTATGTGAACCTCGGCATCGGTATCCCGACGCTGGTGTCCAACTACATCCCCGAAGGGATGACCGTCACGCTCCAGTCCGAAAACGGCATGCTCGGCATGGGCCCCTTCCCCTATGAGGGCGAAGAGGATGCAGACCTGATCAACGCAGGCAAGCAAACCATCACCGAACTGCCCCACTCGGCCTATTTCGACAGCGCCACCTCCTTCGCGATGATCCGCGGCGGAAAGATCGCCATGGCCATCCTCGGGGCGATGGAAGTCTCCGAAACCGGCGACCTCGCGAACTGGATGATCCCCGGCAAGCTCGTCAAAGGCATGGGCGGCGCGATGGACCTCGTCGCAGGCGTTGGCCGCGTCATCGTCGTGATGGACCACGCCAACAAGCACGGCGAGTCGAAGGTTCTTCCCGAATGCACGCTGCCCCTCACCGGCAAGGGCGTGGTTGACCTCATCATCTCCAACCTCGGTGTTCTCGAAGTCGTCGAAGGCGGGCTGAAGATCATCGAACTCGCAGACGGCGTCTCGGAAGAAGAACTCCGCGCCGCAACGCTGGCCAAGATCGTCAACTGATCTCTGCCACAACTAAAGGAAAGGCCCGGTGCAGCGCGCCGGGCCTTTTTCTTTCGGGGCTCAACTGCCCGTCAGATTGAAAACGCAGCCATCCGAAATCAGCACAGGCGGGGTCAGGCAGAGGTTCTTCGCCACCGCGAACGCCGCCAGAACCTTCGGCACATAGTCCCGCGTTTCCGCAAAGGGCGGCACGCCCCCGTTGTTCTTCACCGCGTTCTCGCCCGCGTTATAGCCCGCGAGCGCAAGGATCGGATCGCCCTTGAATTCCTTCAGGAGCCAATCGAGGTAAGCCACCCCGCCCTTGATATTCTGGCTCGCATCCATCGCATCCGCCACGCCGAACCGTTCCGCCGTGGCCGAAATAAGCTGCATCAAGCCCTGCGCCCCCGCTCCCGAAAGTGCATCGCCCTTCCCGCCCGACTCCACCGCGATCACCGCCAAAGCCAGCGCAGGCGACACGCCCGTGCCCACGGTTTCTCGCAACAGATCGATCTGGCGCGCCTTCGCGATCTCCATCAGATCCGAAAGCCGCGGCGAAGGCACCGTCTTTCCCGTTGGAGGCTTAGAAAGCAATTGCAGCGCAGGCTCCAACCGCCCCGGTCCGCTATCTTCGATCTTGGGCGATACCGTCTCCCAGAACCACCCGAACCGCGCCTCTACCGGTGCAGGCACCGCCCCGCCCTCCATAGGCAGCTTCGGCGCCGGCCGAAAAACCGCCGCCGCATCGATCTGCGGCAGTTGCACCTTCTGGCCGGGCTTTGGCGGCTTGACGCGCTTGAAGGTAAATTCGGGAAAAGGCGCAGGCGTTTCGGCCATGCCGGGCATAGCCACGCACGCAACAAGGCAGAAAGCCAATGCGACTCGTCGGATCACGGGATCACCCCTTTGGGGAACTGCTCATTAATTCTTTTGTCCAAAGAATCGCAGAAAATCGGCTCAAGCGCCAGTTTTTTGCGTGATTCCTCCCAAAACTGGCAGCCGCAAGCCGCCCCAAATCCGCAAGCTTCCGTGGAATAACAAGTTTTTTGAAAATTCTTTCTTAACGTTTTCAATAACATATCCAAATTTCTCAAACTTATATTCGAAAATATATTTCTACTCCAAAGCGAACAAATTCTTGCCCCATTCGGATGGCCATATGTCCCCATACCGAAACGACGACGGGCCAACGTGAGAGACGGTTCAGAGGCACAAACGGATCGGTGTACACTCTGAGCAAATGATCCTTTGGAGGGACCAACCATGATCAAATTCTTCAAGAACTTCCGCAAAGACGAAGCTGGCGCCGTGACCGTTGACTGGGTCGTTCTGACCGCAGCAGTCGTGGGCCTCGCAGTGGCCGCCTACTCCTCGATCGAGACCGGCGCTTCGGGCCTCATCGCCAACACGGCGACCTTCATGGCAGGCCAGAACCCGGACAACTAATCCGGGTTTCTGCCTTAGCGCATAGGGCCGCACCTTGCACCGCAGGGTGCGGCCCATTCTTTTTTCGGCCGGAACAGGCCGCAACAGAGCGCCAGAAGGTGCCGTTCAACTCAACCCTTGAGGATTGTTATGCAGCAGTTGTTTTCGAAGTTCCTCAAGACCGAGTCCGGTGCCGTCACCGTCGAATGGGTCGTCTTGAGCGCTCTCGCCGTAACCCTGCTCGCTGCGGGCTATGGCAGTATGCGGGACGGAGCCACTACCCTGGCCGACGGAACGGGCTCTTACATGAACGACAGCCGCCAGAAAGAAGGCATCAAACCCTACAAATTCCAGACGCCAGATGCGGCAGGACTAGACCATTTCCGCACCCGCTTCGCCATCGACGCCGAACGGGTCAAAGCCATCTACCGCGCGTGAGCGGCAAGGGTGGCGTGAGGGGCCCTTCGCCCCCTCACACTCCCCCGCGGATATTTAGAAAAGCAAGAGATGGGCGCGGGTTAATCCGCAAAGAGCGCCGCGATGATCCGGGTTTGCACGGCGCGGTCGCCTTGGGTGATCTCGTTCATCCGCTGTTCACTCGTGGCCGTGATGCCTTGCGCTTCGAGTTTCGCCACGCCCTCTTCGGGGGTGAGGCCAGCCATGTCGAAAAGTGCCGTCAACGGCGCGCGGCTCATCGCCCCCATCACCAGCGGCACGGGATTGGCGGCCGTAGTGCCCGAGACGGTGCCAAGGGGCGTAAGCGCCATCATGAGGGCCAAGACCCCGAGGATCGCAATCGCGACGGGGCGTTTGAAATAGCCCGTGAAGGCGCGCCAATTGACGACGATATGCGCAATCATCGCCGCAGCCATCACCCAGCCCAACCATTCATGCGCCGTACGCGTGAGGCCCGGTGAAAGGTGGAAGAACAGCATCAGCCCTGTGATGGTAACGATCAGGCTGGAGCCGATGGTGAGCGGGGTTGCCCATGCGCGCAATTTCATAGTGATCTCCGGTTGTTGGCCTCCCTCATTGCTCATACGGAGGCAGCATCCCGTTCCGTCGCCAGTGGCGGAAATTTTCCGTTGGATTATGTTGGCCTTATGCGATTGCTTCCCGCCCCACTGGACCACTGGTTTTCCGCCCAAGGCTGGGCTTTGCACCCGCATCAGCGCGAGATGCTGGCGCGCGCCGATGATCTGGCCACGCTTCTGATTGCGCCTACAGGCGGCGGCAAAACGCTTGCGGGCTTCCTGCCCACGCTCGCCGAATTGGCGGACGCGCCGAAAGCGGGCCTCCACACGCTGTACATCTCGCCCTTAAAGGCGCTCGCTGCCGATATCCGCCGCAACCTCCTCCGCCCGATCGAGGGTGCGGGCCTCCCGATCCGCGTCGAAGACCGCACAGGCGACACCTCCTACACCCAGAAGCGCCGCCAGCGCGTGGACCCGCCGCATATCCTGCTCACCACACCCGAAAGCCTGGCCCTGATGCTCTCCTACGAGGAGGCCCCGCGGCTTTTTGCGGATGTCCAGCGCGTCATCATCGACGAAGCCCATGCCTTGGCGGAATCGAAACGCGGCGACCAGTTGATGCTTGCCCTCGCACGCCTTCAGGCCCTGAACCCCGCGTTGCGCCGTGTCGCGCTTTCGGCCACCGTCGAGGACCCCGCCGCCCTCGCGGATTATGTGGCGCCCCACCCTGCGCCTTGCGCGGTGCTCACCGCCGATCCCGGCCCTGATCCCGACATCCGCATGCTCGAAACCGCCGCCCCGCCGCCTTGGGCTGGCGGACGTGCCGCCTATGCCATCCCCGATGTTCTGGATCAGGTGCGCGCCCATCGCACCACGCTAATCTTCCACAACACCCGTGCTCAGGCCGAGATTTTCTTCCACAATCTCTGGCTCCAGAATGACGAGGCGCTCCCCATCGGCATCCACCACGGCAGCCTTGATCGCGCCGCCCGCGAGAAGGTGGAAGCGGCGATGGTGGCAGGCAAGTTGCGCGCCATCGTCTGCACCGGCAGTCTCGATCTGGGCATCGATTGGGGCGATGTCGATCTAGTGATCCAGATCGGCGCGCCGAAGAACGTCAAGCGCCTCGTCCAGCGTATCGGGCGCGCCAACCACCGCTATAACGCCCCCTCCAAGGCGCTTCTGGTGCCCGCCAACCGCTGGGAGGTGGTGGAATGCCAAGCCGCGCTGGAAGCGGTGCGCGCCCATGATCTCGATGGCGAGCCGCGCGGCGATGGCCCCTTGGATGTGCTCTGCCAGCATATCCTGATCCGCGCCTGCGCCGGGCCTTTCAGCGCCGAAGACCTCTATCGCGAAGTCAAAGGCGCAGGCCCCTATGCCCGCCTTTCCCGCGCCGCCTTCGACGATTGCCTCGATTTCTGCGCCACGGGCGGTTACGCGCTCCGCGCCTATGACCGCTGGAAACGCCTGATGCAGCGCCCCGACGGCCAATGGCAGCTGCGCGATCCGCGCAGCACCCAAGCCATCCGCATGAATATCGGCACCATTCAGGACACCGACACGCTCAAGGTCCGCTTCGCCCGCAATCGCGGCGGTGCGCCTCTGGGCGAGATCGAGGAAGGCTTCGCCGCCACCCTCTCGAAGGGCGACACGTTCCTCATCGGCGGCCAGATCGTGCGGTTCGAGGGCCTGCGCGAAATGGTCGTGGAAGTGAGCCGCGACGCCGCCCGCAAACCGAAGATTGCCACCTTCAACGGCACCAAATTCGCCACCTCCACCCAACTCACCCATCGCATTCTGGCCTTCCTCGCTAAGGCCAACTGGCAGAGCCTGCCCGATCACACCGCCGACTGGCTCCGCCTGCAAGCCGAGGTGAGCGACCTACCCGAAGCGGGCCAGTTGCTCATCGAAAGCTTCCCGTGGGACGGGCGTGAACATACCTGTGTTTACGGCTTCGCAGGGCGCAACGCCCAGCAAACGCTCGGGCTTCTGATGACCAAGCGCATGGAGGATCTGGGCCTTGATCCCTTGGGCTTTGTCGCCTCGGATTATGCCACGCTCATCTGGGGGCTGAAGCGCGTCACCGATCCCGCGCCGCTCCTCATGCTCGACGCTCTGGAGGAAGGCTTGGAAACATGGCTCAACGGCAACGCCGTGATGAAGCGCACCTTCCGCGCTTCG
>JALQUU010000078.1:7819-8208 GCA_023260655.1 Paracoccaceae bacterium
TCATCGAACGCAACCTGCCGGGGCTGCGGAAATCGGGGCGGCAGGCCACGTTTTCCTCCGATATCCTCTATGACACGCTGCATAAATACGATCCCGAGCACCTCATGCTCCGCATCACCCGCAAAGAGGCGATGCGCGGGTTGATCGACTTCGGCCGTCTGAAAGAGATGCTCGACCGCATCGAGGGCCGCCTGCGCGGAGCTGGTGTCGACCTCAATGGTAATTGCCGGATGCGCTTGCGAGAATTCTGAGAGGACTGGCGCGAGGATCGCACTCGCCGCCGCGCCGTTGGTATGAATCGAGACATGCCCGCGCCGCAGGCCCTTATAATCATCACTCAATTGCTGCGCAGTCTTCAGTTCGCGCGCAACTTTGCGAGTGCTTGCGGC
>JALQUU010000079.1 GCA_023260655.1 Paracoccaceae bacterium
CTGACCGTTGGGCCGATGCTGGTGAAGGTGTTTGGCACGGGCGGGCTTGGTTGGATGCAAGGCGCGTCTTCGGTGATGACGGCGGGGCTCGTGATGGGGATCATGCTGATCCCGTTCGTTTCCTCGCTTTCAGACGACATTATCAACGCCGTTCCCCAAGCGCTGCGCGACGGTTCCTATGGGTTGGGCGCGACACGCTCGGAGACGATCCGGCAAGTGGTGCTGCCTGCGGCTTTGCCGGGGATCGTGGGGGCGATCATTCTGGCGGCTTCGCGGGCGATTGGTGAAACGATGCTCGTGGTGTTCGGGGCAGGCGCGGCGGGCCGCCTTTCGGCCAATCCATTCGAGGCGATGACCACGGTGACGGCGAAGATCGTGAGCCAGCTGACCGGTGACAGCGATTTCACCCAACCCGAAGTGCTGGTGGCTTACGCGCTGGGCACAACGCTTTTTCTTGTCACGCTGGGGCTCAATTTGCTGGCCCAGAAAGTTGTGGCGAAATACCGGGAGCAATACACATGAGCGCCGCGCCCCAGAAACGTTCTATCTTGGTGGCCGATAGCCATCTCGCGAAGCGCAATTCCGCAGAAGCCCGCTTCAAGCTCTACGGTTTGGCCGCGATTGGTGCGGGGTTGTTCTTCCTCGTGGTGCTTCTGTCCCAGATAGTGATGAACGGAGCGCCTGCGTTTTTCCAGACGCAGATCACCATGCCACTGACGCTTGATCCGGCGGCTGTGGCGAAAGCGGAAAAGAGCATGATGAAGACCGCGGGTTATCGCGGGATGCTGGAAGAGGCGCTTTGGAATGAAGTGCAGCGGCGCGGCATCGAGACGCCGCTGAAATCTCCGAAAGACCTGCGCGAGATGATTTCGGCAGGTGCGCCGGGCAACTTGCGGGACTTCGCGCTGGCCGATGAGCGCAATCATGGTGCCGAAGTGCGCTACACCTTCGCGGCGTCGAGCCGTGTGGATGGCTATCTGAAGGGCCGCGTGACGCGGGAAGGCTCGAAAGACGACAAGGGAATCCGGCCCGAACATTTCGATCTGATCGATGCTTTGGTGGCTGCAGGCGTCATTGAGACCCGTTTCAACCTCACGTTCATAATAGGGAGTGATGCATCTGACGTTCGGTCAGAACAATCCGGTATGGGACAGTCCATGCTTGGCTCGCTGGCGATGATGTTTGTGGTGCTAGGGGTGTGTTTGCCGATCTCTGTCGCAGCGGCGATCTATCTTGAAGAATTCGCACCGAAGAACCGGTTTACCGATTTCATCGAGATCAATATTTCGAACCTCGCGGCGGTGCCCTCGATCGTGTTCGGTATTCTCGCGCTGGCCGCCTTCATCCAGTTCGGTGGTGGCACGCTGGAAATCGAAGCTTTGCGCGCTTCGGCTCCGTTGGTGGGCGGGCTTGCGCTTTCACTGATGACCCTGCCGACGATCATCATCGCCACGCGCGCGGCTTTGAAAGCGGTGCCTTTGTCGATCCGGGAAGCCGCGCTGGGTGTAGGGGCGTCACGGATGCAGTCGGTTCTGCATCACGTGCTGCCCTTGGCGATGCCGGGTATCCTGACGGGCACGATCATCGGTTTGGCGTCCGCACTCGGTGAAACCGCGCCGCTGCTGCTCATCGGTATGGTGGCCTTTGTGCAAACCGATATCGCCAGTATTGGCGACTTCTTCACCGCCCCGAACGTGGGCATGCCGGCGCAGATCTATATCTGGGCGCAGCGTGCGGATGGGGCATGGTATGAGCGGGCTTGGGGTGGCATCATCCTTCTGCTCGTGTTCCTCGTGGCGATGAATGCCATCGCTATCTTCCTGCGCCGCCGCTTCGAGCGCCGCTGGTAATCCTGAATAGGAAACCCGATGTTCGACGCGAAGATTTCGGAGACGACAGTGACCCAGAACGACATCAAGATCGTGGCCCGCAAGGTGCAGGTGTATTACGGCGAAGCGCATGCGATCAAAGACGTTTCTGTCGATATTCTCGACAAGACCGTAACCGCCTTTATCGGCCCGTCGGGCTGCGGGAAATCGACATTCCTGCGCTGCATCAACCGCATGAACGACACGATCCCGATTTGCCGGGTTGAGGGCGATATTCTGCTCGATAACGAGGATATCTACGACAAACGCGTGGATCCGGTGAACCTGCGGGCGCGGGTGGGGATGGTGTTCCAGAAGCCGAACCCATTCCCCAAATCGATCTATGACAACGTGGCCTATGGCCCGCGCATCCACGGGCTGGCGCGCACAAAGGCGGACCTTGACGAGATCGTCGAACGGGCATTGCGCCGTGGGGCGATCTGGGAAGAGGTGAAGGATCGTTTGCACCAGCCGGGCACCGGGCTTTCCGGCGGTCAGCAGCAGCGCCTTTGCATCGCGCGTGCAGTGGCGACCGAACCGGAAGTGCTTTTGATGGACGAGCCGTGCTCGGCCTTGGACCCGATTGCGACGGCGCAGGTTGAAGAGTTGATCGACGAGCTGCGCCAGAGCTATTCGGTGGTCATCGTGACCCACTCCATGCAGCAGGCTGCGCGTGTGAGCCAGAAAACCGCCTTCTTCCATCTGGGCAATCTGGTGGAATATGGCGATACCGAGCAGATTTTTACCAATCCGGTCGATCCGCGCACCGAAAGCTACATCACCGGCCGGATCGGCTGAGGGGGTTACCATGTCCAAAGAGCATATCGTTTCCGCTTTTGACCGCGATCTCGAAGCTATTCAGGCCCAGATCATCCGCATGGGCGGTTTGGTGGAAGAGGGCATTCTGGAGGCCGCACGGTCTTTGGATGAGCGCGACGTGGAGCACGCGCAAGCCGTGCGGCAGGCGGATCGCGCGGTTGATGAGCTGGAAGAGATCATCAACGACAAATGCGCACGGCTCATCGCACTGCGCGCACCGACAGCGATTGACCTGCGTGTGGTGCTTTCGGTGATGAAAGTGGCCGGAAATCTCGAACGGATCGGGGACTATGCCAAGAACATGGCCAAGCGCACGGGCGTTCTGGCGGAATTGCCGCCTATCAACGGGGCCCATGCCTCGCTGCGCCGGATGGCACGCGAAGTTCAGCTTCTGTTGAAGGATGCGATTGACGCTTTCATCCAGCGGGATGCGGAACTGGCGAAAGACGTGATCCGGCGCGACCATGATATCGACCAAATGTATAACGCGCTCTTCCGCGAATTCCTGACCTTCATGATGGAAGACCCGCGCAATATCACGCCCTGCATGCATCTGCATTTCATCGCCAAGAACACCGAGCGGATGGGTGATCATGTGACGGCGATTGCCGAGCAGGTGGTTTACCTTGTGACGGGCGAACGCCCTGACGAAAACCGCCCCAAAGCCGATGCGACATCGACCGATGCCGCGCTCGGGCAGGTGCAAAAGGACTAAGAGATGGCTGGACTGGTTCCCAAAGTGCTGCTGATCGAGGATGAGCCCTCTCAGCGGGCTCTTCTCGCATACAATCTGCAAGCCGAGGGGTTCGAGGTTGTGGAGGCGGGGGATGGTGAGGAAGGACTTCTTCTGGTCGAGGAAGAAGCGCCGGATCTGATCCTGCTTGACTGGATGTTGCCGGGGCTTTCGGGCATCGAAGTATGTAGGCGTCTGAAAACACGCACGGAAACGCGGGCGTTGCCGGTGATCATGCTCTCGGCGCGGTCAGAGGAAGTGGACCGCGTGCGTGGGCTTGAGACCGGGGCAGACGACTACATGGTGAAGCCCTATTCGCTGGCCGAATTGATGGCGCGTGTGCGGGCGCATCTGCGCAGGTCACGCCCCGTCACGGTGGGCGAACGGCTGGAATGGCAGGACATTGTGCTCGACGCTGAAACCCATCGCGTGACGCGCGGCGAGGCGATGTTGAAGCTGGGCCCGACCGAGTTCCGCTTGCTCACGACGTTCATGGAGCGCCCCGGACGGGTATGGAGCCGCGAGCAGCTACTGGACCGGGTCTGGGGGCGCGACATCTATGTGGATACCAGGACGGTGGATGTGCATGTGGGGCGGTTGCGCAAGGCCTTGACCGTGCATGGGCATGAAGACCCGATCCGGACCGTGCGCGGTGCAGGTTACGCGCTGGGCTGAGGCTTAGCCTTCGCCCATCCGCTTGATCGCTTCGAACATGAACTCGGCGCGCTGCCAATCTTCGGCGTCGTCGATATCCTGCACGCGGTATTTCGGCAGAACCACGGCGGCGGATTTTGGCGTGAACATATTGGTTACGTGTCGCCACGCCTCGGCGCGCCCCCAGTAGAACTGACCCGCATCGTGATAGGCGGGTTCAAGGTCTTGGGAGCGTTTGGAGAAACTCTCGGGTTGCATCATCTGAACGCCGCCTGCGGGCGCGATGGTAAAGCCGCGTTGGACGGGGGCTGCGAAGGCGGCGACCGAGAAGGCGAAGTCGAAGTCCGGGTTTTCGAGCAGGGCGCGCCCCTTCACCAGGTCGCTCTGATCGAGGAAAGGCGCGGTGGCGTAGATGCAGCAGACGAGGTTCGGGGCTGATCCGTTGGCGGCGAGCCACTCGATGGAGTGTTGGATCACCGGAATTGTGCCTGCCGTATCATTCGAAAGATCTGCGGGGCGACGGAAGGGGGCTTCCGCGCCCCAGCTTTCGGCAACTGATGCGATTTCGTCGTCATCCGTGGAAACGATGATGCGGTCGAAAGCCCCGCTCGCTTTGGCGCGTTCGATGGAATGGGCGATCATCGGGATGCCGCAGAAGGGTCGGATATTCTTGCGCGGGATCCGCTTGCTGCCGCCACGGGCGGGAATAATCGCAACATTGGGAGCAGACATGGGACACCTTCCATCGTGATGCGCTGGATTATGCGGGGGCTGGAAGCAAGGGCAAGGGCCTAATCCGTTTCGGTTGCAAGGGCCTGTCCGAGTGGTGGAAAATCCCGTAAGAAGGGAAGAAGTCAGGCAGGGGAAACCGGTGTTTTTGTCCCAAGGCAACCTTACTCTCAAAGCGGCACTTTCTCAGGCTTATGGGTTGGGCCATGCGGTTCTCTTCGGCAATGCGCGGAGCGGAATTCGGGCGTTGCTGGAGGTGCTGGCGATGGCCGGCAAGCCCGCACTGATCCCTTCAAACATGTGCTCGGCGCCGCTGGCGGCGGTTGTCGCGGCTGAAGCGCGGCCCGTGGCTGTGGCGGTTTCGGCGCTGAATGGGCATGTCAGCGCCAAGCGTTTTCAAGAGGTTATGCGGGCGGAACCCGTTCCTGGGATCGTGATGCCCACGCATCTCTATGGCCATCATGAGGACTATGCCGAGTTGCATGCCGATGGGTGGTTTGTGTTGGAAAATGACACGCTCTGTGCGGCGACAGCTCGGGGCGGCACTCGTCGCGCTATCGGTGATGCGCTGGTGGTGAGTTTCAACCAAGTGAAGACCATCGAAGCCGGGGGCGGAGGCGCTATTCTGACCGATGACGCGGCGGTTGCGGCAGAGCTTCTGGCAGTGACTGCCGGGTGGGCAGAGGTGTCAGACGCCGATCATCAGGTCGAAGAGCACCTCATGCTAGCGCGCCGCCACTTGCGGGCGCTCGGGCGGATGCCGCTGAGCGAGGCGCTTTTCGATCTGGATTTCCCGATGACAGCGCGGGCCTTTGCTCCGGCGCAACGGGGGGCGATCGAATCGGCATTTGCGCGGACGCCTGAGATTATAGAGGCGAAGCGGCGTAGGCAGGAAGATTGGCTGCGCGCCTTGGAGCTAATCGCGGCGGCCTTCGTGCAGCCACTTGAGCCGCCAGCGGTGCCTTGGCGTTTGACGCTTGGAGTGGCCGATCCGGAGAGCCGCAACAAGATTGTGACGGCCCTGCGTTGCGCAGGCATCGATGCGGGCACAAATTATCTACCTCTGGGGCGAGAGTTTCTGGGCCACATGCCAGAGTTGGAAGATGCGGAAATCTGGGCTGGGCGCGTGCTCAATCTCTGGCTCACTGAACGTTACGATGAGACGGAAATCCAGCGGGCGGTGGATGTGATCCGCTCTGCGCTGGACGCTTGAAGGAAGAGCAGGTCATGCGGGTTCTTTTGCGGCTGGATGCCGATGGCACTGTGGGTTTCGGGCATGCGGTGCGGTGTTCGGCGCTTATTCAGGCTTTTCCAGAAGATATTGATCTGGTTGTCGCGGGGGATGATCCAGAGGCGATCCGTTCCGTCTTTCCGAATGCGCGCTATCGCTCGGTGAAAGCGGAAGGATTTGACACGATACTGGCGGCAGAGGCTGCGGGCGTCGTGATTATCGATTTGCCCTATACCGAGCCGGATCTCTTCGCCTTGGCGCGCAGTTCCGGCGCAATCGTTGTCGCGGTTGATGACGAAGGCGGCGCGATTTCGGCAGATTGCGTTATCAACGGTGCCGGGCCGGAAAGCGTGCATCACTACCCTGCTCTTGGCCCCAATGATCGGGCGCTGACCGGGCCGGCTTAAGCATTGTTGAGGTCTGCGTTCGCTAAAACGCGATGGGCGCAACCGAATGATCGTTCACTTTCGATTGTTGTGGGAAGTGGAGCAAGAGCACGGGACTGGGCGTTGGACTTGGCGCGTAATGGGTTGAAAAGTTTGAATTTGAGCAAATCAAAAATGCTGGTCGGAGGCTTCTTTTCCGCGTTCTCCGAATTGGAGACTTTATGCAATGATTCCGGAATACAATTGTTTCAGGCTTTGGGTCCCGAAGATCTGGGGCAGTTTCTGGCAGGATCCCAAGTGGCTTTGATCACAGGCGGCATGGTGATGCCGGAAACTTTGGCGGTTGGCACTCCGGCAGTCGTATTTCCGCAGGTCGAGAATTTAATTCCGGAAACGCGCTGGTTTTCAGACAGAAACGCCATCATTGATTTGGGATTTGACGGTGGTTTTGAGCTAAAAAACGTCCTTTCAGCAGTGGAAAGTCTGGTTTCAGACCCTGAAGCCGCTCTTGCGCAATCTCGGCGGGGACGGGCGCTGGTTGATGGCTTGGGCGCCAATCGCTGTGCCGAAACGGTTCTGGCTACGATTGGGGTGGGGGCAAAGTAAATCTATGATCAAGTCAATCAATTTTTTAATTAAAAACACTTATAGGATTCGCGCGGAATAATTTCTCTCTTTAATTCATCGCCCTTTCTTGATTTTGGATAAATCACTTTATCTTGTAATACCACATGTGTACAAGCAAATGCCTCTGCAGTAGACTGAGGGCAGTTTTATTCCGACGCCTATTTTTGAGGCTTTTGGCTTTTCTGGAACAGATATGACGCTGTTTATTTTATTTGGTGCTGTTCTAATCGGCTTTGGTGCTATCGCGCGACTGAACACCATGCTGGCCAAGAAAAATGCGCGCGAAATGCGCAAGATGCATGGTTTGTTGAGCCGGCAGAAGCGGGCGCCGCTTTCGGTGCTCGAAAAGCGCCAGATGCTCGAAACCCTGTTTTATGGCTTCTACCGTGAGGCCTACCCCTTCGCGGATCGTTTCGATTCTGACCGCATGCCGCCCGGTCTGCAAGTGTGCTACCGGATGGCGGAGCTGTTGTACTGGTGGTGAGGCCTTGATCGAAGCGTGGCGGGGCTTGTCAAGATGCGTCACCTACTAAGCCTCTTGCAGGCTGAGGCCTCTGAGATCAGTCCGTTCATCGATCGCCCCGCGCAAGAAATCACTCTTGAGCATCTGAAGGATGACAAACTTCGAAGCCTTTATGGCCTCTATATGTATGTGTTGTGGGGAGATGCGCTGAACCGCGGGGAAAGTGCGCGGCGGGAACAATGGTTGCGGGAGGTCGAAGTCACGGCCCCCTTTATCATTCTCCATCTGTCGATCCGCAAATTTGCCGAGACCAATGTGCGTCGAGCGGTGCCCAATCAGGAATGGGCCAATTCTACGGTGTCGGTGCAAAGTCGGTCTGTTGTCGAGGTGGACAGTTGGATCGAGTTCCTGAAAGTAATGGACCTGCCGGATATCTACCTCTGGCATCAGATCGCGACGGCTTTTCAGGACTTGCGGGGGGACTTGCTGGATGCGGTGTTCTGGATTTTGCGCCAAGCGCCATGTGATCGCGCCACACCCCATGATTTTATCGCAGGCTTCGTGTCTTGGGACATTTTGCACCGCGAGATCGCGGTGCGTCGCGGCGAAGAGCGTTTGTCGCTCTGGAACGAGTTCTGTTCGGTGATCGAGCGGTGGAACAACGGATTTTAC
>JALQUU010000080.1 GCA_023260655.1 Paracoccaceae bacterium
CAGCGTCTCGAGGATCAGAAAGGCGATCATGTATTCCTTGACCCGCACCTTCACGTCCCAGGCCGACCAGATGACGAGCGGCATGAGGAAGGTCGTGAGCATCACGAAAAGGACCGAGATGCCATCGACGCCCATCTTGTAGGTCAGGCCCGCAAGCCATGTCCGCTCTTCGACAAACTGGAAGCCGGTGTCAGCCGGATCAAATCCGAAGAGGATGAAAAGCGAGACAAGGAAGGTCGCCAGCGTCGCCAGCATGGCGACCCATTTGGCGTTGGTCCGCGCCTGACCATCGTCGCCCCGCAGGAACACCGCGAGGATCGCCGCAGCCAGAAGCGGGATGAAGGTGGTGATCGAGAGAAGGTTTTCCATCAGTTTGCACCCCCCGAGATCGTCACCCAGGTCAGAATGAGAGCGAGGCCGAGAACCATCGCGAAGGCATAGGTAAAGACGTAGCCAGACTGCGCCCGGCCCGCGAGGCGGGTCAGATAGGGCACGAGGCCCATCGCGACCCAGTTGATCGTCCCGTCGATGACGCTGCCGTCACCCTTCTTCCACAGAAGCCGTCCAAGCGCCTTGGCGGGGCGGACGAAAACGAAATCGTAGATCTCGTCGAAATACCACTTTTTGAGCAGGAAGAGGTAGAGCGGCCGCTGGTTCGCGGCGAGTTTCGCCGGCCAGTCGGGGCGGCGGATATACATCTGGAAGGCCATGATGAAGCCCAGAAGCATGGCGACGAAGGGGCTCACCTTGACCCATTTCGGGGCGTGGTGGGCATCGTCGATCACATGGTTGTCGGCCGCCATATAGATGGCGCCGAGCGGGGCATCGTGATGCGCGGCGACCACATCGGTACCGTGATCCATCGCCGGCGCGGCTTCGGTCGTGGCGGCGTGATCGGTCGCGGCAGGCGCTTCGGTCGTGGTCGCGTGATCGCTGGCCGGAGCGGCCTCGCCATGGCCTGCGTCAGCGGCCGCCTCGGCATGGGCCGGAATACCGAAGAACCGGTTGACCTGATCGTGATCGCCGAAGAACGGGCCATACCAGACCATGCCCGCAAGGATCGAGCCCACGGCCAGAACACCGAGCGGAACGGTCATGACAGCGGGGCTTTCATGGGCGTGGTCATGCGTATGATGATCGCCGCGCGGCTCGCCCCAGAAGGTGAGGAACATCAGGCGCCAGCTGTAGAAGCTGGTGAAGGCCGCGGCCACCACCAGCGCCCAGAAGGCAAAGGGCGTGCCGCCCGCATAGGCGCTCTCGATGATCGCGTCTTTCGACAGGAAGCCGGCGAAACCGATGGTGGTCAGCGGAATGCCGACGCCTGTGATGGCGAACGTGCCGATCAGCATGGCCCAGAAGGTCAGCGGCAGCTTTTTCCGCAGGCCACCATAATTCCGCATATCCTGCTCGTGGTGCATCCCGTGGATCACGGAACCTGCGCCAAGGAAGAGCATCGCTTTGAAGAAAGCGTGCGTGAAGAGGTGGAACATCGCGACCGAGTAGACCCCCACACCCGCCGCCACGAACATGTAGCCGAGCTGCGAGCAGGTCGAGTAGGCGATCACGCGTTTGATGTCGTTCTGCACAAGGCCAACAGTAGCCGCGAAGAAGGCGGTTGTTGCACCAAGGATGGTCACGAAGGCCATCGCTTCAGGTGCGAACTCCATCAGCGGCGACATGCGGCAGACAAGGAACACACCTGCGGTCACCATGGTTGCCGCGTGGATCAGCGCCGACACAGGCGTAGGGCCTTCCATCGCGTCCGGCAGCCATGTGTGCAGGATCAGCTGTGCCGATTTACCCATCGCGCCCACGAAGAGAAGGAATGCCAGCAGGTTCGCCGCATTCCACTCGGTCCAGAGGAAGGAAATCTGCGTTTCCGTCAGTTCCGGTGCCTTCGAGAAGATCACGTCGAAGGAGATCGAGTCCGTCAGGTAGAAGATTCCGAAGATGCCGAGTGCAAAGCCGAAGTCACCAACACGGTTGACCACGAAAGCCTTGATCGCCGCCGCATTGGCCGAGGGCTTCTTGTAGTAGAAACCGATGAGCAGGTAGGAGGCCACGCCCACGCCTTCCCAGCCGAAGAACATCTGGACGAGGTTGTCCGAAGTCACCAGCATGAGCATTGCGAAGGTAAAGAACGATAGATAGGCGAAGAAGCGCGCCTTGTAGTGCTCGTGATGCCCCCAGTTATCGTCATGCGCCATGTAACCCATGGAGTAGAGGTGCACCAAAGCCGAGACGCTCGTCACCACGATCAGCATGATCGCGGTCAGACGGTCGAGGCGGATCCCCCAGGAGGTATCCAGAAGGCCCGAGCGGATGAAGTCGAGAATGTGGATGTGCTGCGTGTGCTCCGCATCAAGCGTGAGGAACACGGTCCAGGAAAGAGCGGCGGCGAGGAAGAGAAGCCCGGTGGTCAACCACTGAGCGCCTTTCTCCCCGATAAAGCGCCAGCCGAACCCCGCGATCAGCGAGCCGACCAGCGGCGCGAACAGGATGATCTTTTCCATGGGTCGTCAGCCTTTCATCACGTTGACGTCTTCCACGGCAATGGTGCCGCGGTTGCGGAAGAAGCAGACGAGAATGGCCAAGCCGATGGCCGCTTCCGCAGCTGCAACCGTAAGCACGAAGAGCGTGAACACCTGCCCGACCAGATCCCCGAGGAAGGAGGAGAAGGACACGAGGTTGATGTTCACCGCGAGCAGGATCAATTCGATCGACATCAGAAGGACGATCACGTTCTTCCGGTTGAGAAAGATCCCGAAGATCCCGATCACGAACAGCGCCGCAGCGACTGTCAGGTAATGCTCCAAACCGATCATTTTTTCTGTCCCATCGTCTGTCTCATTTCGGCCGGGTTTTCCCGGGCCCTTTCTTTGCTCGGGGTTGCCCCCGGAATTCTTAGAGGCCCTGCCCCGGCTTCACGTCCTTGAGTTCCAGCGCCTTGGCCGGATCGCGCCACATCTGCGCCAGCACGTTCTGGCGCTTGATGTCCTTGCGATGGCGCAGCGTCAGCACGATCGCACCGATCATCGCCACAAGGAGGATCAGGCCCGCGAGTTGGAAGAGGAGGAAGTATTTGTCGTAGATCAGAAGGCCAAGCGCCGCCGTGTTCTCTACGCCTTCAGGCGCCACAGCCGCACGGGCAGCTTCTACACCCTCGGCCGTTTCCCATGCGCCATATGCGAGGCCCAACTGCATCAGGATGATGACGCCAATCAACAGTGCCAAGGGCATGTATTTCGCCATTTCCGCTTTCAGCTCGGCGAAATCCACATCCAGCATCATCACCACGAAGAGGAAGAGAACCGCCACCGCGCCCACGTAGACGATCACCAGAAGCATCGCCACGAATTCCGCACCCAGAAGCACGAAGAGACCCGCAGAGCTGAGGAAGGCCAGAATGAGCCAGAGAACCGAGTGAACCGGATTGCGGCTGACCACGGTGAAGAGCCCACCCGCCAGCGCCGATACGGCGAAGAGATAGAAAGCCAGTGCCGCGATGCTCATTTCTTGTTGTCCTCTTTTGCGTCCATGACGTCGCGGGCAATTTCCATCCCACGGGTCATGCTGGGAATGCCGGCAAACACCGCCATCTGGGCGATGGTCTCGGCCACTTCATCCTTCGTTGCCCCGGCTTCCAGCGCGTGGCGCACCGCAAGCCGCAAACCGACTTCGTTCTGTGCACCTTGCATGGTCAGCCCTGCGATCGTCAGCAGAAGCCGGGTCTTGGCATCGAGCCCCTCTTTCGAGAGCCCCTTGCCGAAAGTCATCTCCATGAACTCCTTCGGCATGGTGGGCCACAGCGCCTCGAAACCCTTCGGTGTGAAGGATTCAAGCGCCGGATTAAGCGCCTTGGCCATCGCCTGCGCTTGACCCATCATCATCTCGAAAGGGTTCATGCTATCGGTCATCTGTAAGGCGCATCCATCTCGAGGTTACGCGCGATCTCCGCTTCCCACCGCTCGCCATTCGCCAGAAGCTTGTCCTTGTTGTAGAACAGCTCTTCGCGGGTCTCGGTCGAGAACTCGAAATTCGGCCCTTCGACGATCGCGTCCACCGGGCAGGCTTCCTGGCAGAAACCGCAATAGATGCACTTCGTCATGTCGATGTCATAACGCGTGGTGCGGCGCGAACCGTCTTCGCGGGGTTCCGCGTCGATGGTGATCGCCTGCGCGGGGCAGATTGCCTCGCAAAGCTTGCAGGCGATGCAACGCTCTTCCCCATTCGGGTAACGGCGCAGCGCGTGTTCGCCCCGGAAACGTGGGCTCAGCGGGCCCTTTTCATGCGGGTAGTTCAGCGTGGCTTTCGGCGCGAAGAAATACTTCAGGCCAAGGCCAAAGCCCTTCCAGAAGTCTTTCAGCAGGAAATACCCAGCCGCCCGTCCGTAGTCGATATTTGCCATGATGGATCAGCCCCCCATCGCGAAGCGGGCCCAGAAGGCACCCAGCACTTCGAATTTTGCCAAGAACGCCACTGCAACCACCCAGACGAGCGAGAGCGGCAGGAACACTTTCCAACCGATCCGCATCAGTTGGTCGTAGCGGTAACGCGGCACCACGGCCTTCACCATGGCGAACATGAAGAAGAAGAACGCCATCTTCGCCACCATCCAGAGCGCCCCGTCCGGGATGCCGGGGATGGGCGAAAGCCAGCCACCGAAGAAGAGAAGCGTGGTGAGAGCGCACATAAGGAAGATCGCGATATACTCACCGGCCATGAACAGCAGGAACGGCGTTGCCGAATATTCCACCTGATAGCCCGCCACGAGTTCGGATTCCGCTTCCGGAAGGTCGAAGGGCGGGCGGTTGGTTTCGGCGAGTGCCGAGATGAAGAACAGGAACACCATCGGGAAGTGCGGCAGCCAGTACCAGCCAAAGAAGCCGTATCCGGTATCCTGCGCGCGCACGATGTCACCGAAATTCATCGAACCGGTCGAGATGATGATGCCGATGATGATTAGGCCCAGCGAGACTTCATAGGAAATCATCTGTGCCGCCGAACGAAGCGAGCCCAAGAACGGATATTTCGAGTTCGATGCCCACCCGCCCATGATCACGCCATAAACTTCCAGCGACGAGACCGCGAAGACGAAGAGGATCGCCACGTTGATGTCCGAAAGCACCCAAGTGTCAGTGAAGGGGATCACCGCCCATGCCAGCATCGCCAGAACGAAGGAAAGCATCGGCGCGAGGAAGAACACGGGGCGGTCGGCACCAGCCGGAACCACCACTTCCTTCACCACATATTTCAACGCATCCGCGACCGATTGCAGGATGCCATAAGCGCCCACCACGTTCGGGCCGCGGCGCATCTGGACGGCGGCCCAGATCTTCCGGTCGCCGTAAACGAGGAACAGGAGCGAAATCATCACGAAAGCAACCACCGCGAGGCATTGCGCCACGATGATCACCGCGATCCCTACAGGTGTGGTAAAGAAATCAGCCATCTAGTCCCTCAAACCATCGGTATTCCGTTTTCCGCGCAGGATGCCGCAACAACCTCCGCGTCGAGTGTTCTTAGCCCATCGGGCAAAGCCGGGGAGATGGTGTAGACCGCTTGCCCCTGCCATATTCCATTCACTTGCGCCACGTCGGTCTTGATGTGGCGGGCAAATCCGTAGCCCCGGATCAGCGTGTATTGCGCCGCTGCGCATTCCGCATAATCCTCGACATCAGCGCCGCTCCGCACGCGCTCCATAACCACGTCGAAACGAACAAGATCGCCATCGAGCAGCTTGGTTTCGATACCCTTGTAAACAGGCGCAAACGCCATATCCTCCGGCTGCGCTTGCACGCAGCCTGCCAGCGCCACCAGTGCGCCCATGGCTTGGAGGGAACGGCTCACAATCATCACTCCGCCGCCATCGCCTTGGTGCGCGCCGCTGCCATCGCGGAAAGTTCCGCCATCAGGCTCGACGAGCGCGCAATCGGGTTGGTCAGGTAGAAGTCACGCACCGCATTGCGGAACGTTGCCGAACCGAGTTTGTCTGCCGCTTCGGCCTTCCATGCGTTCTCCGGAACCTCGTCGATCTCTGCGAGATGCGGAACGGCTTCCACCAGCGCACGGCGCAGAGCGGCAAGGCTGTCCCAAGGCTGGGTCGCACCCACTTCTGCCGAAAGCGCCCGCAGGATCGCCCAGTTCTCTTTCGCCTCGCCCGGAGCAAAGCCCGCACGGAACGCGAGTTGCGGGCGGCCTTCGGTGTTCACGAAAAGCCCGTTTTCTTCGGTGTAGGCCGCCGCCGGCAGGATGATATCCGCACGGTGTGCGCCCCGATCGCCATGGCTGCCCTGATAGATCACCGTCGCACCCGCGCCGATCTCCACCTCGTCCGCACCGAGCGAATAGATCACGTCCGCACCGTTGATCGCCGCGGCAAGGCCGCCTTCAGTCACGGCACCAACGTCCATCGCACCCACGCGGGCCGCTGCGGTGTGCAGAACCATCAGCTTCGAATTGGTCTTTTCCACAACCGCCTGAACAGCCGCCAGTACAGCCGCACCATCGGCCTCGTTCAACGCGCCTTGGCCCACGATAATGACCGAGGGAACATCTTTCACGGCATCATAGTCGCGATCCACCAGCGCCTGCAGCGCCGCACGATCGGTTCCCATGTGCACGTAGTCAAAGGTCAGGTCCACGCCCGCGCCCACGAGCGCAACATTCGCGCCCTTCGACCACGCCTTGCGGATACGCGCGTTCAGAACGGGCGCTTCATCACGCGGGTTCGACCCGATGATGAGGATGTATTTCGCCGTATCGATATCCGCGATTGCCGCCGTGCCCACATAGCCCGAGCGGTTGCCAATCGGCAGACGCGCGCCATCGGTGCGGCACTCTACGGCCCCGCCCTGCCCTTCAACCAGTTGCTTCAGCGCGAACGCCGCTTCCACCGGAGCCAGATCGCCCACGAGGCCCGCAACTTTCTTCGCGCCCTTGATGGCCGAAGCGGCCGCTGCCAGCGCTTCGCCCCACGAGGCTTTACGCAGCTTGCCGTTCTCGCGGATGTAAGGGGTATCAAGGCGCTGGCGGCGCAAGCCGTCCCAGACAAAACGGGTCTTGTCCGAAATCCACTCTTCGTTCACGCCATCATGATTGCGCGGCAGAATACGCTTCACTTCGCGGCCCTTGGTGTCCACGCGGATGTTCGAACCAAGCGCGTCCATCACGTCGATGGTTTCGGTCTTGGTCAACTCCCACGGACGGGAGGTGAAGGCATAAGGCTTCGACGTCAGCGCACCCACCGGGCACAGGTCGATGATGTTGCCCTGCAGGTTCGACACCAGCGTCTCGTTCAGATAGCTCGTGATCTCGCTATCCTCGCCACGTCCGGTCTGGCCCATCTGGGTGATGCCTGCCACTTCCGTGGTAAAACGCACGCAGCGCGTGCAGGAAATGCAGCGCGTCATGGTGGTGGCCACCAAAGGGCCGAGGTTCAGGTCTTCCGACGCACGCTTCGGTTCGCGGTAACGGGTATCCGCGAGGCCGTAAGCCATCGCCTGATCCTGCAAATCGCACTCGCCGCCTTGGTCGCAGATCGGGCAATCCAGCGGGTGGTTGATGAGGAGAAACTCCATCACCCCTTCGCGCGCCTTCTTCACCATCGGCGAATTGGTTTTCACCACAGGCGGCTGGCCTTCCGGGCCGGGGCGCAAGTCACGCACCTGCATCGCGCAGGAGGCGGCAGGCTTCGGCGGGCCACCCACAACCTCGACC